>JANWZE010000040.1 GCA_025054955.1 Blastocatellia bacterium
AGCACATATAGGAATTCGCTACCCCGTGCGCCCGCCACTACATCCTGATGACCGTCAGCGTCGAAATCCCCTGCGCCCAGCAAGTCCGGCGCTTCACCAAGCTCAAACACCCGCGCCTCCAGCAAAAACGGCGGCGCGTCCAAAAGCTGTGCCCCGCCCTGCGCCATCCCTGATCCATGACCGCGCGGCCAGAGCGATTCCAGATTGCCTCGATGCAACGTAATGAGGCCACCACTTGGCCCCTCGTACCCGCAGATCACATCCGGCACGCCATCTTCATCAAAATCGGCCGAGGCCAACGCCGTCGGGCGCGCCTGATGATGTCCCAGCATTTGTCGCAGCCCAGCCGCGCCCTCATACACGGTCGGCACAACAAGGCTCCCCGTCAAATTGATATGCTCCGTTTTAATGGCTCGTGTCGGCTGTAACTCTTCGCTTCCCCAGCCAGCCAATGCTGCCTGCTGCGTCGCAGCCTGCGTCGGCACAGACAGAAAACCCGCCAGCCACCGCCCACCGGCTCCAAGCCAAAAGATCAATCCCACCAGCCAAACACACGTCATCATGTTTCGCCGATTTTTCAGACTGTCGTGTTTCATCAGAGTCATCTCCTTATCATGTGGTCTTTGGTTAAGGTTGTGATGGTGTTGCTCGTGCAGACCTCGTATGTGACGTACTTCGTCGGGCGGCGCAGCCCGTGGCAGGCTGAGCTAACCAAGCGTGTGCGCGGTCAAGCCGTGCACAGGCCACCTCGGCGCAGCACCACTGCGCCAGGCCTTTTTGCAATGATACGTCCAGAGCGTTCCACATCTGGCTACCTTCTGCGCGGGCCTCTGCCGACGCCCCCAGCTCAGATTCGTCTCGAATCTGGCTCGGACGTCCCGCCGGTGGTCCATTCTCATGCTTCGTGGCCTGCATTAACCACACTGGCGATTCCTCAGAAAAACTCCCGTCACGAGGGCCCGCTTCACATCACCGATTTGGAATGTCAGACCCAAGGCGCAACCCCGCCGGCTGGCCCGTTAGCCGGCGGGATTGAGAGCCTTGAGTTTTTCATGGATTGATCGGCGGCGTCCGCGCGTCAATCGAGAGGATAAAGCGGATCAGTTTGCGTCGCTGTTCCGGATCATCCAGCAGATCAACGCCGGTGCCCGCGCTGCGATGTTCAACGTTATTCAATACCGCTTCGAGCGAATCCACAGCGCCCCCGTGCAAGAAGGTGCGCGGGAAGGCAAACAGCGAGAGTAATGAAGCAGGCGCAAAGCCGTCAGCGCCCAATGGCGGTGCTGCGTTGGCGCGCACTTCATTCTTGAGCGTTGGATCGAACGTGCCAACCCTGCGGAGCACGCCGACAAATTGTCCATTGCTCAGTTGATTAGCAGCCGGCGGCGGCGTGAAGTTTCGTATGGCTGATGTCCACTGTGGGCCGCCGTGGCACTGTTGACAATTATTGGCGCGAAAGATGCGCTCGCCTTCGATGACATCGGGATCGTTTTTGCGTAGCGGCGAGATTGGCGCGCGAATGCCAAACGCGATGAATGTCCGCATCGCATCCCAAGCGCCGACGCCGCGCACTTTCACCTGATTTCGGTTTCTATTAGCTGGCGCAAAGGCGTTGACATTGGGGTCCGGCGTGACGCCATCGGCCAGCACGATTAGTCCCTGGCCACCCGACACGTTTCGGATATTCAGTTCAAAGTCCTCTTCTTCATCAAAGATGGCTGACCAGTTGTAGAGCCGGTCTTGTTCGCGCTGCGGGTCGGTTTGGTCAAAGTCGGTGTGTTGAGGAATCGTGCGGCGGGGGCCGGCAGCGAAAATCCACACGACATTGTCGCTCAGACCAAACGGGTGACATGAAGCGCAACTGCCCCAGCCTTCCGACGACATGCGGCCAACAAGCGGCGTGGTCGTGCCGGGCGCCGGATCGAACTCGCCGACCGACGTGTTATACAGTTCCTTGCCGATGTGAATACGGTCTTCGAGCGTCCCTGGCTGCGGCAGGGCGGCTGAGCGAACTGTGGCGATGGCGGCCTCTGGTGTGCGCGTCAGATCAATGACAGTCACGTCGCGCGAGATGAAATTCATCACGTAAGCCCGCGTGTCAATCGAGTTGATGACGATACCACGTGGGTTCTTGCCGACCCTGATGTCGAGCACCCGGCCGGTGGCTGGATTGTTAACGACGGTGGGCGCGCCCGTAGTGGGATTGACCGAGATTTTAACTGCGATATTGCTGGCGGCGCTGACGACAAATCCTTCGTTCGTCCGATTCTTAAAGGCCATCGCCCACGGCTGTGTAATGAAGAGTTTTTCCAAGCCTGCTGGCTGGCGCGCCACAGCCAGGTGCATGTTGATGGTTTGCAAGGCATCGCGATTGGTGGCGCGGTCAAGAACGTGCAGCAAACTTTGTGTATTGACGTTGAACCGAACCGGACCATTGGGCGAGGCGCCGGTGTTGGGCAGATAAGCGAAGTTGCCTTTGATGGCCACATTGTTCAATTGATTAGGATAGGCGCCGGTGACGAAGGTGAATTGAGGCGGGTTGGCCGGCGCAATCCGATTGATGGCATCGCCGGCAGCGCGGAAGCCAGTGTCGGCAATCGGTTGCAACACCGCTGTGCTGACGATCGAGTCGGTGGTGGTAGACAGCACTGTGACCAGTGCGACTTTGCTGTCATCTTCGCCATCCAGTTTACCCACGGCACGCGGCAACGAGAGAAATTGCGTGACGTAGACGGTTTCATCCAGATCATTGAAGTCACCGTTATTAGTGATCGCCAAACCACGCGGTTCCTGGCCAACATTCTCAATTGTCCTGATGACCTGATTGGTGGCTGTATCAATGACGGAGACCGAGTTGGATCGCGAGTTGGTCACATAGAGCTTTCGCCCATTGGGCGTCAAGGCCAGCCCGTAGGGTTCTGTGCCTACTGGGATATTGGTGATCACGCGGCGGTTCACCACATTGATCACGGAAACCGTGCCGCTGACCGTGTTGGCCGCATAGGCGCGCGTGCCGTTAGGCAATATAGCGACACCATTGGGTTCATCCTGCACAGGGATTTCCGCCAGGCGGGTCAACTCACCGGCACCCGGATTGACATCAAAGAGCGATACGGTGTCATTGTCGGCATTGGCGACGACCAGCAGGCTATCGTCGGCGCTGAGGGCCAATGGTTGCGAAGACGTCGGCCCGGGAAAACGAACAGCTTGCGCCTCAGTGCCGCCTCCCGGCAAATAAACCTTCAGGAGAGCAACGCCGACAGCGAGGCAAGCGGTGAGTTTCAAAAGGTTCATCCATTGTCGTGTCTGTTTCATACATGGTCCTCCCTTGATTGTTTTGGATGGTGAATCAACTATGCTTGATGGGCATCGGTCCACTCCTCTTGCGCCAGTTTCGAGTTTTCCTCCTGCACCATCTCGCAGAAAAAGCCAAGCATCTCCTGTAACGAGTGGAAGTGCATGACGCGACCCGAACTGACGTGCTCCGAGCGTCCTTCCCACTGTCCCTGTTGCAGGTCTGCGTCCGATTGAAATTGGAGAACAAACGCTCGGCGATTGGACATCAGCCGTTCCTCCTCAACTGGGTTGTTTGGCCTTCGTTAGTCATAAGCGTTAATGTTGGTCCACGTAACAATCGGGAGAATACCAACAATGGGGTTTGCAAGTCATAAAAGTCTGGTAGTAATTCGGTAAGATTTCGGTAAGTTGTAAGGATGAAAAAGGAGCCACCGAGGTCACAGAGGCCACCGAGTTCATCTTTGTCCTGTCTCCTCAAAAAAGCGGCACAGGGGTTCCCGCCTGTGGGGTTTTTCATCGTTTCTCTCGCGTCGTGGCTAACGACACGAACAACTCCTCTGTGTGCTCTGTGGCGTCGGTGGCTATGTTCGGGAGAGACGAGGGGTCGAAGCCGGTGCCCCTTCGATTTGCTTTCTGCGTTGCTTCACGGCGTTGGGTCGTTGTGTTACAATGCCGCCTCGCGCTAGTTTGTCCAATTGGCATCCTATGCGGGCTTCAGGGATGCAAAATTGTTAGGGAGGCGCACTCAAGCGAGGGTTCAACATGGTATCCGTTAGGGCGTCAGCAAGGCACACCTTCTGAGTTAACGCGCCCGATGCGCTGATTGGTTGAGTCATCAGAAAGGCAGGCCCCTTGGCCTCTAAACGGTAGAGGTTCACTTCTTCCGATGTGACTGCTGCAGACGTGATTTAACGGTTGATGACCATTGACTCGCATCAAGACATGACACAACAGAAGGACGTCAAATTTGGTTCATTTCGGCTCAGCTTGGCCAATCAATGTCTGTGGCGGAACGATCAAGCGATTTCGTTAACGCCGAAGGCGTTTGCTGTGTTGTGTTATCTGGTCGAGCGGGCCGGACAGTTGGTTAGCAAAGATCAATTGCTCAACGCCGTCTGGCCTCAGACCTACGTGACGGACGCCGTGTTAAAGGTGTGTATTCGCGAGATTCGACAGGCGTTGGATGATGACGCCAGGAACCCTCAGTTTATCGAGACAGCGCATCGGCGCGGGTATCGGTTTATCGGGAAGGTCTTGACTGTAGAGTCGCGCGAGCCAACCAGGGACAAATCTGCGTTTGCCTCTTCATTTCAGCCTCCAACTTCCAAAGCGCACACAACGCCACTGGTCGGTCGAGAGGCAGAACTCAGGCAACTGCGCGAGTGGTTGCAACGCGCTTTGCGCGGCGAGCGACAGGTGATCTTCATCACCGGCGAGCCGGGCATCGGAAAGACTGCATTGATCGAAGCCTTTTTGGAGAGCCTGACGGACCTTCCAGGCGTCGCGGACGATCCTCCGTCAGTGTTGATTGCACGCGGCCAGTGCCTCGACCAATATGGTTCGGGCGAGGCTTACTTGCCCGTGTTAGACGTGCTTGGTCGGCTGTGTCGCGGGCCGGCACGTGAACTGTTAGTGGAATTGCTGCATCGTCATGCACCGACTTGGCTCGTACAGATGCCTTGGTTGATCAAAGAGAGCGAACGCGACGGCGTGGCGCGAGAAACGCTTGGCGCGACCCGCGAGCGGATGTTGCGCGAGCTGACGGAAACGATCGAGCAGCTCACGTTGGAGGCGCCTTTGGTGTTCGTGCTGGAGGATATGCACTGGAGCGATTATTCAACGCTCGATTTCATCACAGCGATGGCTCAACGGCGAGAGTACGCCCGGCTGATGGTGCTGGCCACGTATCGCCCGGTGGAAATCATTTTGAGTGGACATCCGTTGAAAACCGTGAAACAGGAACTTGCGACCCACCGCCGGTGTCAAGAAATCGCGCTTGAATTCCTCACCCAGTCAGCCGTGACCGAATACCTGAAGGCTTGCTTGGGCGATGATGCCGTGGCGCATCAGGTAGCGCCGGTTGTGCATCAGCGGACCGATGGCAATCCGCTCTTCATGATCAGTATGGTGGACTACCTGCTGAGGCACGAGATGCTCGTCCGCGACGAGCATGGCTGGCACTGGAAAATGCCAATGGGCGAGATTGAAACAGCAGTGCCTGACAGCATTCGTCAGATCATCGAAAAGCAAGTTGAGCGTCTTCCTGCCGATCAGCAGCAGGTACTAGAAGCGATGAGCATCGCCGGTATCGGCGTTGAGTTCTCCGCAGCGGCAGTGGCGGCCCTGCTGGAGGCAGATGTTGTTCAGGCTGAAGAGGCATGCGAAAAGCTGTCGCGCCGCCGCCAGTTCATTGAGGCCGTCGGCGTCAGTGAACTTCCTGATGGCACAGTCTGCGCGCGATATGGCTTCATTCATCAGCTTTATCAAAATGTGCTCTATGATCGGATTGCGCCGGCGCGTCGTAGTCGGATGCACCGCCAACTGGGGCTCGCCGGCGAGCGGATATTCGCCAATGATCCATCGGTGATTGCCGGCGAATTAGCCATGCACTTTGAGCGAGGGCGTGAAAAACGGCGGGCAATTCATTACTTGCAACAGGTGGCCGCCAAGGATGTGCAACGCTCGGCCAATCGCGAAGCGATCGCTTACCTGAGCCGGGCGTTAAAACTGGCCGAGCAACTGCCCGAGTCAGACAGGCCGATGGCGCGCCTTGAGCTGTTGGAGCAACGCGGTCGCGTCTACCGTTCAGTGGGCCAGATGAACAAAGCTGTGCAAGACTTCACAACGATGATGAGCTGCGCGCAAGAACTGGGGCGGGTAGACCGTCAGGTGTGGGCCTCGTTGCTGGCGGCCAGCGCCCAGTTCTGGATCAATCGCCAGCGGTGCTTACAAGCCGTTGATGAAGCTGCTGCGTTGAGTGAGCAGATTGAGGATGAGTTGCTGCGGGCGCACATGCGCGGCTATTGTGGGCATTGGAGCCTGAACCTGCGCGGCTGGCGCGACGAAGACGCGCAAGCGTTCATCGCCGGTGTGGCCGCAGCCCGTCAGGCCAACGAGCCTTCGTGGTTGACGCTGCACACGGCGCGTGAGAGCTATTTTGAATGCATGCGCTCGAATTACCTGGCTGCGAGCCGCGCGGCTGAGGCTGGCATGCAACTGGCGTTGCAATCAGGCGAGGCCTTTGATTACATGTTGGCCAAGTTCTTTGGCGCGTGGGGCCTGTTGCACAGCGGCCAGTGGGCTCGGATGAAAGCCTCGTTGCAGCGCGGTATCCAGATGGCCGAGCGTAACGGCCACACGGTGTGGGCGTGGTTATTCCGCGTGGCATTGGCGTGGTTGTATCAAGAGGCTTACGACTTTGAGCAGGCGCGAGCGTTATGTGAACCCGCGGCTCAATACGCCCGCAGCTCGCCGCAAGAGAGCGGACAATTACTCTTCAAAAGTTTGATCGTGTCCGGTCTGACCTATAATGGCCTCGAACAGTGGCAGCAGGCTTCAGCCTGCTTCGACGAAATCACGGCGCATCTGAGCAATGAGCGTTGGGTGATGGATTGGATTTTGAACGCGCCGTTGCACTACGGCCTGGCTGAGTGTCAGTTCCGGCAGGGTGACCTGGATCACGCGCAACATACAGCCGAACAATTGTGCGAACTGGCCTCACTTGTGCCCGAACGAACCTATCTGGCGCTGGGCCATCGCCTCTTGGCTGACGTGGCCATGAGTCGGCGAGACTGGCATCAGGCCGAAGCGCAATTGACTTGCGCGTTGAGTGCGCTGAAAGCCGCATCGGCGCCGCTAGCTCAGTGGCGCGTTTACGCAACGGCCGCACGGTTCTATGAACAACGGCGCTCACGGTCTAAGGCAAAATCCTATTGGGCACGGAGCGCGGCTGTGCTCCATCAGTTGGCCGATTCGCTCGATCAGGCTGATGGGCTGCGGCACACATTCCTCAACCATCCCGCCGTGCAAGCCATTTTCCATAACGCTCAGCCTTCCTGATGAAGTCTTTTGAGAAGCGGCCGGTGAGCAACCACAGCCAGAGCGCCGGTCGGTTGGCATCGTGCATTTTTGTGCGCGCGGCCATGAAAACCGGGGATGACGCCCTTCCAGACGTTGCACGTCGGGCTACCGGCTCAGGCACCGCTTGCGCAGCTCAGCAGAAAGGAGCGTAGCATGAGTAGGCAATACAAATGTGCATAGAAAATCGTTGACTGCCGTTTCGGCCGTTCTGTTGCTCTGCATGTCGCTTGTTCAAACACGACCTTTCTCCAGACTATTGGCCCCTGGCTCCTGACTCACATAGGGCCTTTCTTCGAACGATTGGTATATGCAGAATGGTTTTGTTAAGGCCTTTTCCTATACGCGCTATGATGTGATCCTGTGAACGACGCAGCACGAAAGCATGATAAAGTGATGACACACCAGGAGCCCTGCATCGAACTTGATCCGGTCATCGAGGCTTACAAAAAGGACGTGGATCGCACGCTCATTCGCGAGAATCTCAAACTAACCGTTGAAGAGTGGTTCAAGAATTTGATGAATTTGCAGGCGTTCATCGAGCAATTGCGGTGCGCCGGCCAGGACTTGAAAAAACGTAATCACCAGGTTTGATCAATTGATCGCCTGGCAACGGCCAAGGTTGAATTCATTATCGTCGGTGGCGCAGTGGCCGTAGCGCACGGCTCTGCCCGCTCAACTGAAGCTTTGGATATTGTCTATCGGCGAACGCTGGAGTGCGTCACGAGGCTGGTGCATGCGTTGGCTCCGCACCACCCATATCTACGCGGCGCGCCTCTGGGATTGCCCTTCGTATGGGACGAGAGGACGATTTGGAACGGCCTCAATTTCACGCTGGTCACGTCGCTGGGAGCGATTGATTTGCTTGGCGAAATTACGGCTGGCGGCCGTTATGACGATTTGCCTCCCCATACAGTTGAACTCCACTTGTTTGACTTAAAGGTTTATGTCTTGGCTTGGAACGTTTGATCTACGTGAAGCGCACGGCGGGTCGCCCGAAGGACTTCGAGGTGATTGCTGAGCTGGAAGCAATCTTGAAGGAGTGCCAACGTATGCCCCCGTAATTTCTACAAAAGCCGTCGTGCGCACGCCACCGCTGTCCCGTTTATTCGGGGACTCGCTCATGAGCAGTAGCTCGCCACGAAGCATGAAAATGAATTACAGGCAGGAATGTCTGGGCCACATTCTGGTGGGAATCGCCTCGATGCAACAGCTCGCCACGAAGCATGAAAATGAATCACAGGCAGGCATGCCTGGGCCACATTCTCAAGCAAGGCGCAATTGTTCAATCGCTGCCGAGCTTCAATAATCACCGTTGGACAATTGGTGAGTGAAAACGATAGAGCATGCAATACGCACAGCAAGCTGATTTGTATCGGCGCTCTGTGTGTCGTTCATTCACCATCCGCTAGCGCGCCACCACAGCCCGAATCAGGATATTGACCGGCGTCTGATTGCCGCGTCCATCAACCAACACCAGCGGACCTTGAAAACTCGCTCCATTGTTGACAGAGAAGTAAGCGCGCCGCCGTTGAATGCCGTTGGAATCAGCCGCGAAAGCGACACCGCCGGCGGGCGACGGCGCTTGGAATCCAACATAGAAATCCCCGCTGGTCAGGGTCGGGCCATTGTTGATCTGGTAATCAACGAACGCGCCGGCATTCGTCACACTGGGAATGGTGACCATTTGATCCACAGCCCGCTGCGGGTTATTGGGAGGTCGGCCTGAGCCGGTCGGATCGGTGAAAACAATCAGACGAACTTGCGAACCACTCGGATTAGGCAGACCTGCAAATGCCTCCCAGTAGAGGCGAACGGCTTGCAACCGGGCAGGGTATCGCGTCGGCGTCAACCGATTGACGATCAACGCGCCATTAACGGAGACGGCCTGTTCGCTCGTGCCGTCGTCGGTGGATAACTCTTCGGTGGGATTGAACGTGGTTCTTAGGTGATAACCAAAAAAATCGAGCGCCAACCAATCATTCACAGTGAGCGTTTCTCGTTCACCGGGCGCAATGGTTGGGTCCATCACGCCGATAAATCGGCCGATGAGCGTGTTATCTTTCCAGTGACTCGCTTGATTACCATCGCCGCCTGAGCCATCGGGTCGGCCGGTCGAAAGGGGTATCTCTTCGCCGCCAACAAAGAAGACGTGCTCGCCGCCAGCAGAAAGAATCCGCGCCGCGCCGGTGAATGAAGCCATCGTGACACCTGGCCGAAAACGGAACAGGTCCCACACACTGAGAGCCAACGGAAACCGACGGTCAAGTTCTCGGTAGCCGGTGAGCGAGCTAAATCCTAAGGCGTGTCCGATCTCATGAATGGCAATGGCGTTGAAATCGAAGCGGCCTCGCTCGATACCGTTGTTGGGGTCCAGGTCGAATCTGAAATTGGAGTTGAAGCCAATGGCCGGCGGGTCGCCCAATTGACTCTTCTCTCCGGCAGGATCAGCCACCGGCGGCAACAAGCCAAGCGCACGAAACACCGGCGAAGGCGCCATGACCGAATTGATGGAACCAATGTCAGCAGTCAACGCGCCGCTTGGCAATGCGCCGTAAATCAACGCTTCGTGTGTATCCGGTGTCCGTTGAATCAGCCGCGAACGCACCTCACCATAGTTGCCTGTGCGACCGATCATCTGTGGGTCTGTCGCGCCTAGAACGCCAGAAGGATACGTTTGCCCAAACCAGGTCGGTCCGTAATCCACATCAATGACCACTGTGATCGGTGTCTGCACGCGCTCTTCCCAAGCGGCTGCCGCGCGGATGAACGCTTCTCTGGCTTCGGGAAAACGGTCTAGTTGCGGCGTGCCGCGCAGGACAATCTTCAAGCCATCCTGCTGGTGGTAGAACCGGATTGGGCGAATTGGCATCACTGGGTAATCGGGGTCGCGCGACTTGACCATCGCGGCTTCTTCTGCCGTTGCTTCTCGGCAGACCAATTCTCCGTCCACCATGCGGCGCACATAGAGGCCAGCTTCAGCAATTCTGATCAGCGCCCGATCATACTCTGCCTCAGTTGATGCAACTGGTCCTTTGGGAACCACAGGCGAAAGCGGAACGGCCAGCAACACCAGCGTTATAAGCATGAGGGTGATGCTTGAGCGGCGCAGATTCAGTGGAATGGGCTGACGCTGCTTCGCAGAAGGTCGTTGCTGCTTGATCATCCGAGTCCTCCTTGAGAATGTGGCACAAGCGGGAACGCCTGTGCTCCATTTTCATTCTTCATGGCGTGACATAGCATAAGGGCGATTCCTTGTTGATTAACTGCGCGACCAACGCAAGGCACGCGACAACAGAGACTCTTCAACAAGTGACAGGATGTTGGGGCAAATGCCATGCCATAAGGAGCCGAGCTTTTGCTCGTAACGAACGCTTGAGATCAAACAGCTTAGCCTGTCAGTGATGGCGGATGTTAGGAAGTCAGCGATAAACACATTTCAACGGCGCTGCAACGCGCGTTGCAGACGTGAAAAGAAGAGGCCAGCACTCACCCATCGGCTAAGTGTTGAGTACGCGCCGGTCTGTGATGCGCTGGCATCATCGCGCGCGGCGCATACACAAAGTGGAAACCATTTCTATTGAACGCGCCCGTAATCATCCTGCAGCCGGATAATGTCATCTTCACCGAAGTAGCTACCATATTGCACTTCGATGAAGGTCAACACATCCTGCCCGATGTTCTCAATGCGATGGGCTGTGCCAGCCGGCACGTCAATCGGTTCTCCGGCTTTGCGGATGAAGTCTTGTCCGTCCAACGTGACCTTGGCCGTCCCTCTGATAATGAACCAATGCTCGGAGCGTTTCGCATGCTTTTGGTAGCTGAGGCGTTGGCCCGGTCGCACCTCGATGCGTTTGACTTTATGCGTGTCTGCATCTTCAAGGACCCAGTAAGCGCCCCAGGGCCGCTCGTCGTAAAGATTGACTGCTTCATCGGCGCGCTTTAGCACAATCACTTCGACCGACTCGCCTTCTCGGAACGGGCTATCGGGCAATACGATTTTGCCTCCTGCTTCAACGGTCGCCTGACGCTTGATCGCTTGCATAGTGCCTCCATGATGAATCTGACTCAAACCCACCGAACAAGTCTAGCCGACTTGCCATCGGCTGAAAAGCAAGGCGCGTTGGTTGCTTCGTCCTCATCCTGGCGTGTAAATCGTTGTAAAATCCCAGCCATTGCCTGGCAGCGTCGGTCAGGTGTTTGACCAGCACAGCTTGGCGCGTTAGACTATCGGCTCTGTTTTATGCCAAGCACCACACAGAAAGTTGAGCTACGTGCGCGCGTCGTGAGCGCAGCATGGGAGGTGAAGTATGAAGCATGAGGATCAGCAGTCGCAGCAATCGGGCGCAAGCCTATCGCGTCGTGATTTTTTGAAAGTGTCAGGGCTTTCGTTGTCGGTCCCGCTTGTCATCGGCCATCGCACGATCACCGTCGCCGGAGCTGAGGTTGTGCTGTACGGGCCTGGGAAAGTGCCCGTTTCGCTCACGGTGAACGGCAAGAAATACACAGCCGAGCTTGAGCCACGTGTGACGCTGTTGGAAGCGCTTCGTGACCACTTCGATTTGACCGGCGCCAAGCGCGTGTGCGACCGCGCCAGTTGCGGCGCCTGCACTGTTCTGATAGACGGCAAGCCAGTGTACGCCTGTTCAGTGCTGGCTATTGAAGCGCAAGGTCAGCCAATCACCACGGTTGAAGGATTGATGCAAGGCGAAGCGCTCCATCCGATTCAACAGGCCTTTGTCGAAAATGACGCCCAACAGTGCGGATTCTGCACGCCGGGATTTGTCGTCGCTTGTCAGGCGCTACTGAATCAACATCCTAATCCGACGCCGGAACAAATCCGACAGGGCTTGGGCGGCAACCTGTGCCGTTGTGGCACCTATGTCGGCGTGCAAGCCGCTCTGATGCAGGCTGCAAAAGCGCGCAAAGGAGGGCAAACCAATGGCTGAATACAAATGGCCAGACGCCACTGAACGCACACTCATTGGGAAACGCATTTCGCGCGTAGACGGCCCGGCCAAAGTGTCGGGTCAGGCCAAATACACCTACGACCTGAACCGTCCCGGCATGCTTTATGGCAAAATCCTACACTGCCCGCACGCGCATGCCAAGATCATCAGCATTGATACCAGCGCCGCCGAGAAGATGCCCGGCGTGCGAGCTGTGAAGGTGATTCAAGGGCCGGGTACAGAGATTTTCTGGGCGGGCAGTGAAATCGTCGCTGTCGCTGCTGTGGATGAGCCGACCGCGCGCGACGCCATCCGGGCAATCAAAGTTGAGTATGAGAAACTGCCTCACCTGGTCGAGGACACCAATCCGCAAGCTGCCGGTCAGATGGCCAGACCGACGGCAGAAGAGATCAAAGGCGAGCCGGACAGCGCGTTTCAACAAGCTGACGTCACGATCGAAGGAGAGTACGGCATGCCGATGATCACGCATTGCTGCCTGGAAGCGCACGGGTCGGTGGCCGAGTGGGAGAATGAAAACAACCTGCTGGTTCACATTTCGACGCAGGCTGTGTCGGCGATTGCTGGACAGATGGCCGGACCGCTGCAAATTCCTGCTGGCAACATTCACGTGAAGCAAGAGCATATCGGCGGCGGGTTCGGCAGCAAATTCGCTGCTGATCGCTGGGACATCGTCGCTGCGCAGCTTTCCAAGCTGGCCGGCGGACGACCTGTCAAGATGATGCTGGAGCGCGATGCTGAGCTGATGATCGCTGGGGCGCGCCCTTCATCCTATGCTCGCGTCAAAGTGGGCGCCAAACGTGATGGCACTGTGGTTGCCTGGCAATCGCAATCGTGGGGCAGCGGCGGCATGGGCGGCGGTGGCGCGCCGCCGTTGCCGTACATCTTCGACATTCCCAATCAACGCAAGCAACACACCGCCATCCAGAACAACGTCGGCAGCGCGCGAGCGTGGCGCGCGCCGGGGCATCCGCAAGCCTGTTTGATCACGATGGCGGCGCTCGACGACCTGGCCGCGCGCTTGAACATGAACCCGCTCGATTTCTTTCTCAAGAACATCGAACTGACCGGAGTGCGAGCCAATCTCTATCGTGAGCAATTGCTGCTGGCTGCCGAATTAAGCGGATGGAGAAAGCACTGGCATCCGCGCGGCGACAAATCGCCCGGCCCGATCAAACGTGGCCTGGGTCTTTCAATTCACACCTGGGGTGGACGCGGGCATGCTAGTGATTGTGATCTGACCATCTATCCTGACGGTTCTGTGGATGTCAAGATGGCTACACAAGACCTCGGCACCGGCACGCGCACGGTCATTGCCATCGTGGCGGCAGAGACGCTTGGGCTGCCGCTGGACCGAGTCCGGGTGATGATCGGGGACTCTCGTTTTCCTGTCTCTGGCGGCTCCGGCGGCAGCACGACCGTCGGCGGCGTGGCATCGTCAACGCGACGGGCGGCCCTCGATGCGCTCGATCAACTATTCGCCAAAGTCGCACCGGCGCTGGAGGCAACACCGGACCAACTGGAAGCCGTCGGCGGAACGGTTCGCGTCAAGAACAACCCAAGCCGCCAATTAAGCTGGGCGCAAGCGTGCGCCAAACTGGGCGGCATGCCGCTGACTGTCAGAGGCAAGAATCCCGGTCCGGGTAACCTGACCAATAGCGGCGTAGGGGGGGTGCAAATCGCCGACGTTTCCGTAGATGTGGAAACCGGCGTCGTCAAGATCAACAAGATGGTCGCTGTGCAAGATTGCGGCTTGATCATTGATCTGAAGACGGCTGAGAGCCAATGCTACGGCGCGATGATTATGGGCATCAGCTACGCGCTCTATGAGGAGAAGATCATGGATCGTACCACAGGCCGCATGCTCAATCCGAACCTAGAATTTTACAAGCTGGCCGGCCTTGGCGACATCGGCGAGCTGGTCGTTCACATGATGACCGGACCGGAGCATGATGCACGCGGCGTCATCGGGCTGGGCGAGCCGCCGGTGGTTTCGCCGGGCGCGGCGATTTCCAATGCAGTGGCCAACGCTATAGGAATTCGCGTGCCCTATCTGCCGCTGACGCCTGAGCGTGTCTTGCAAGCGTTGGCCAACAAAGGAGGTGCCCATGCGCGCGTTTGAATATGCCAGCCCAACAACGACACAACAAGCCGTGGCTCTGCTGGCCAGCCGCTGGGGCGAGACCGAAGTGCTGGCCGGCGGCACCGACCTATTGTCACTGATGAAGGATGACGTGGTAAGCCCAAAGCGGCTCGTCAATATCAAACAGATTCGCGAGCTGCAGGGCATCACGTTCAATCCCAAGACCGGTCTGCGGCTGGGCGCGTTAGTGACCATCCAGCAAGTGCTCGACGATGCGCAGGTGCAACGACACTATCCGGCCCTGCATCAAGCCGCACAAGGCATTCATAGCCCACAAATCAGGAGCATGGGCACGGTCGGCGGCGATTTGTGCCAGCGGCCGCGGTGCTGGTATTATCGCGCTGGCTTTGGCTTGCTGGCGCAAGACAGCAGCGGTCAATCGCTCGTGCTGGCTGGCGACAATCGTTACCACGCGATTCTGGGCAATGCCGGGCCGGCCTACTTCGTCAATCCGTCGAGTTTGGCGCCGCCGCTGATTGCACTGGGCGCTCGGCTGCGCATCTTCGGGCCAAAGGGCGCGCGCGAGCTGCCGCTGGAGAAGTTCTTCCTGATCCCACAATCGAACGCGCAACGCGAATATGATTTGCAACCCAATGAGATCGTGACCGACATCCTTGTGCCACCTGCTGGTGGTCCCAGTGCGACGTACGAAGTGCGGCAACGCGAAGCGTTAGACTGGCCGCTGGCCACGGCCTCCGTCGCTCTCCGGTTGAGTGGCAGCAAAATCCAATCGGCTCGCGTTGTCATGGGGCATGTCGCGCCTGTGCCGTGGGTCGCAGTGGAAGCCCAGCGCGCGCTGGCAGGAAAAACCATCAATGAAGAGGTCGCGCAGGCGGCTGCTCGCGCTGCTGTGGCGACAGCCAAGGCCTTAAGCCATAACGGCTATAAAATTCAACTCGCGCAAGTCGCCGTCAAACGGGCTATCATGCAAGCTGCTCGGGGAGGTGTCCGATGATGACGGAAGCCGAACGTTTCAATATCCACCATCCGGCGTTGTGCCATTGCCTGCGCTGGAAAGGACAGTTCGTTCTCGCGGAAAGCGATCCAACGGTTCCTGCTTCTCATGACGGCCTCTTTTGGTGCCTCTACACTCAGACCTGCATCGGCCCAGATGGACAGTTAGCCGAGCCGGCCAATTGTTCATCACCCAGCCGCGCATGCTATGGCACCGGGCGGGCATGAGAGAATGATTGCTGCACATTGCCAGATGAATAAGGCGAGCGAACCGACCGCTTGTTCATCATTCAGCGTTCGTCAGGCATTGTGCTGATTCATGGAGGAAAGATGATGATGTCACGATTCAGTTTCATGCTTGGAATTGGCGTCATGCTGCTGACGCTTTCAACCGTCGCTCAAGCGCAACAGATTCGCGGTGATTATGTCGAGACGCGGAGCGCCGACGTGTATACCGGCGCCTGCGTGGCCAACGGAGAAGTCGGCCTCGTTGGCGATCAAGCCATCCTGGCGTGGCGCGTGCAACAAGGCGAGTGGAAAGGCGTTCGCCTCGATGGATTGAGCGTCGTTGGCGTCGTCAAGGCGAAGGCTACGTTGGGAGACCCGCACAGCAGCCCCTATCCGGCCAAAGCGGTCCTTATTGTGGACGAACGGGCAAGCGCCGAGCAGCGGACAGCGTTGGTCGGACTCGCCCAGGAACTCGCCGGTGATCTGTTGAAGAATGTTGTCCACACCGAAGTGGCGCCCATCCGCCTAGAGATGCGACACGACGACGGACACCACGCTCATGTCAGCCTGCGTGCCGGTCATCTGGCGGCCATCGAAACACGTACCATTGCCCACACTGATCATCTGTGCGGCAATGAGGAAACGTACTACCCGCCGCTGGTCGCTTTGTGTCATGCGATGCCGGCTGTGGCTACACTCGATCAATACACCGGCCCGGCGCTGGGCGTATCCTGGACGTTACAGGGCAAGCGCAGCGCATTCGTCGGCAGCTTCTCGCGCTGACGAGCGGATAGAGAACAGTGGTCGGTAAACAGTGGTCAGTAGGTAATGGTTAGTGGTCAGTGAACAGTGGTCGGTGGAGAGTGAATCATCGAAAAGTGAGCAGTGGACAGCGGAGGGCTGCATGAGGTTGAACGATTGTCCACACTCTCCACAGACCGCTTGCCACTGTTCACTGAACACGAACCACTGACCACCAACCACTTGCCACTGTCCACCAACCACTTCGCACTCTCCACTATTGCGGTAACTGGAGGTATTTTATGCTCAGTCAAATTCTCGCCATCATACTGCTCGCGCTGCCACTGACCACCGTGTGGGCTGGCGGCAAAGTTGAACCGATTGGCTCGTTCACTGACGCGAGCGCATCTGAGTCGCTCCGCAGCGCGCTCAGTGAGCAAGGCTACCGCGTTTTTCTCGGCGACAATCAAGCTCTCTGCGATATTTGGTGGCGGAAAACCATCCCTACACAAGCCAAGGCTGATGTGCCTGGCGCAACCTACACTGAACTCGCCGAGTCAACCTTCGTCGGCGTTATATCACTGCTCAAACCCAGCGCCGATTATCGTGGGCAAACGCTTAAACCCGGCGCCTACACCATGCGTTACGCACTGCTACCGAACGACGGCAATCATCTTGGCGCTGCGCCCACTCGCGATTTCTTATTACTCATTCCAGTCGCTGCCGACCAGGCAGTTGATGCGCCGCTGAAATACGATGATCTTATGGCGCTGAGCAGAAAGGCCAGCGGGACCACTCATCCAGCCTGTTTGAGCTTGGTCTCGGCTGAAGGCCAAAAGACGTTTCCTGCCGTTGTTGAAAGGGGGCACGGGCACGTTGCATTTGTTGCTACTTTGCAGGCAGCATCCAAGGCGCAATTTCCTATCGCGCTGATCGTCAAAGGCGTCGCCGAACAATAGGCATTTGGACGCGCAAAAGCGCAATGCACGCGGGCAAAGGAAGAATGCGGAAAGAGAGCTTTTGGGGGAGCCGCTCGCCGTGCTTGCATTGAGCCTCTGCATCTGAATTGGCCAGCAGCGCCTCATGGGGCGATGCGCATGCTGACTGAGGCGCAGCTCAGTCCAATCTATTTCTGATCCTCCACGCGAATGCGCACCTCGGCGCTGTTGGCGCGTATCTCCGGCACATACATCGCATGAGCCAGCACCGGCAGCGCATGGAATTGACCTGGCACTTCGGCGCGCAAATCATAACGTATCTGCCACACGCCCTGCGGCAGCTTGTCAATAAACAAGGCGACTTTGCGGTCACGCAATTCCTGATAGACCCACCGACGCCGGCGCGTGTAATCGCTGACCGTTTGCCAGTCGCTGCTGACGGCTTGTTCTCGCGCGCCGGATGCTGCTTGCATCTGACGTTCGACAGCGCCCGACTTCAGCTCGTGCGCGTAGAGCTTTTCGCCGCTACGAATTTGCACAGCTTCCAGGCCGGCCGGCTTCAGGTCTTCAAACACGAGGTACTCGTAATCATTCTTCGCTTCGATGGTCATGACCACTTCGATGCGGTCGCCGCTTGTCACCGAGTCGCCGTCGCTGAGTGGCAGTCTGTCGTAGACATACCCTTTGAGCAATGTCGGGCGACCCACCAGCCTGTAGTATTGCCGGTTGACGAAAATCTCGTTGCCTGCCGGCGTGAGCGGTTCTTCCAAGCTGAAGAACTTTGCCTGCGCAGCAAAATAGATCGGCCCACGCCCGCTCTTGCGCAGGATGCGAATCTCGTTGGCGCCGTCACGGATCAGTTCACGGTCAATGGCAAATTGACTCGGCGCGCTCAACGCATCCTCTGCCGTCAGTCGTCTGCTGGCAATCGAGCGACCGTTGACGAACAGCTCATATTCCAACGAGGGATTTAGTTCGCCGCTCTGGCGCAGGTACTCGCTGAGCGTGAGCACAACGATGGCCGTGTCGCGCGTGTTGCTCCACTGCGCGCCACGCCGGTTTTTCACCAGCCAGTTCATCACCGGCTCGATCAACTTATTCTGAGGATCAATGGCCAGCAAAGCGCGCAGCGCGAACGCTGTGGATTCGACGGCGCCGTCTGACCAACGCCAGTAGATGCCATCTCTGCCCCAATGAGCTGTGCCGATGACCGTGTCTTGCGCCGATTCTCCGCCGCGTTGAATGACCGAGGTATCCGGTGCTCTGTCGAGTTTGACGCCATTTTCCAAATTCCTAACGAGCGTCCTTGCCCGATCGGCATACCCGAAATAGTGGGCGCTCAGGGCCAGCAGCGCGCGCGTATAAGCGTTGAGCCGGTCCCGGTTTGTCCAGAGATTTTCAAATGCCTTGGCCTGGAATTGACCGACGCCAGCCGGTCTGGATGAAACGTGATAAGCAGCCAGCGCATGGAGCATCCACGCTTGCATGTCGTACTGGTTTTCTTGCTCGACGATCTCTTTGATGAGATATTCTGCGCCGCGTTCGAGCGCACTCTCTTTGATGTTCATGCCGCCCTGGCGCGCGAGCGTCAATCCCCAAACGACATACGCGGTCATGAAATGATCGCTGTCGCCTTCCTTCCACCAGCCCCAGCCGCCATCGTTGTGCTGCATGTCGTAGAGCCGTTCCAGTCCCTTCTTGATCATGTCGTCCAGTTCCCGCAAATCCCGTTTGCCTTCGGGCTGCGTTTTCTGCGCGAATGATTGTTCAATGCCGCCAAAGATTTTCCCCATGACCACCTCCGGCTTGAGGCCAAGGTCATTGAGCGTTTTGGCACTGATGGCCACTGGCAGAAATCGGCTCATCGTCTGTTCGGTGCAGCCGTATGGATAATCAATCAAGTACGGCAGCGCATCCAGCATCATCGCGGCCATACTGGGCGTTACCTGCACGGTCAGCGTGGTTGAGTCTGGTTTACGTTCCCTGGGAATATCGAGCCTCACAGTCACGTCATCACCGCGCGTTTTGCCTGAGCGGGCTACGAATTTTTCAATGCCATGTTCATAAGCGATGTAGGATTTTTCCATCGCATCGGCGTATTTTTGGCTACGCCCGGTGACCTTGATCGAGACTGCGCCGGCATTCAAGACTTTGACGAGCCAATCCACGCGAGCTTCGCCATGAGCGGCAACTTTCACGCGCTGCGGCTGAGGCTGACGCGATACGGCATCGAGGACATTCACGGCGCTCCCGTTTATCTCCCACGATGTCGCCACCGTCATGTCTTCATCGGTGTTGTTGTTGATCACAGCCGAGAGCGTCACGTCATCCCCGACCACAAAGAACCGGGGCGCTTGCAACCGAACGATGAGAGGCTGCGTGGTGCGTGTCGTGCCCGAGGCGATGCCGAATTGATTTCCGCTCGTTGCGACGCGCGCCGTCGCTTTCCATGTCGTCGTCGAATCGGGGTACTTGACGTTCACTGTGGCTTGCCCATTTTGGTCCGTGATGACATCCGGCTGCCATACGACAGTCGCGCGAAAGTCGCTACGTACCTGCACGGGCGGTTCTTCGCCCGGTGGCGGGGCTAGCATTGCCGTCGCTCTCGCCTCAGCCATGGTAGGCTCCACCACGAGCATCTCTTGCACAACACCCGCCTGTAACTCAGCGCTCTCTTTGCTAAGAACCAATCGCGCTGACGTATCACCGAGTACGCCGGCGGGGACGCGGGCCGCATCATATCGAGCAAGCTCGCCTTCTTCAGAGTCGCGGCGCGCCCACTCGTCAATCAAGTGCTTATCCTTGTCTTCGACCAGCTTGACATAGGATTTTTGTTGAAACGTGCTCTGTGTTTGAACGTACTGGCGGCGTTTCTCGCCATAGAAGTATTGTCGTGGGTCGCCGGCGTAGTCCTGCTGGATATAAAACACCGACTCATCCACCAAACTGAGCGCTACCTCGGCGGCAACCGGTCGTCCCTGCTGATCGCGCGTTGTCACCGTCAACGTGCCTTCCTCGCGCGGCTGATACTCCTGGCGGTCGGACTTGACTTCCACACTGAGGAAGTGCTCGACCGGCGGAACGATGACCTGCTCCACATCCATGAACAGGCGACGGTCGCTCACCATCGCTGCGCTCAGGAAGATATTGGGGACGTGCTTCTGTTCAATCGGCACTTCGATCAGTTTGACCGTGCCGGTCAGATGAATGAGTTGATAGCTGTAGAGGTCTTCTCCTTCGATGCTGAACAGCACGTAGCGATCATTCGTCGGCGCGCTCAACATGACCGGCGCTTTCTGTCCCACGCGGAATGTGTCTTTGTCTACGATGATCTCTAAGCCGCCATGCCGGTAACCAAGATCGGTCGAAGCGCTGGTGGCAACCCAAACGGTCGTATCAGCCTTGATCGCCGCGCCATCCTTATCTTTGCTGTTCCAGCTCACGCGATAGTAGCCTTCGCGTTCGGGCGTGAAGGTGAATTCGGCTTCGCCGTTGGGATCAGTCTTTACCAGTCGCGTCAGAATCTCGTCATATTGGTAGCCGCGGAATTTAGGTTGCCATGGCCGTTGGCCCGGTCGTTGCGGGGGTGGTGGAAAGATTTTGCTTGACTCGCGCAGCCGCCTGAGCTCATCGCCCTTGACTTCACGACCCATCGGATCAACCCAGATTTCGTACCAATACTCGCGCACCAGCTTGATCGTGCCTTCGGCTTGGACCGGTTGATTATTGGCATCGAGCGCCTTGACGTTGACGGTGACTTTGTCTTGTGGGCGATAGAGGTAATGTTTGGGATGAAGATAAACGTAATAGCTCTGGCGGGTCACGCGCACGGCGCCGGTGGCGATGATTTCGCGTCGGGAGGCATCGGTCACGCGCGCTTCGACACGGTACTCGAAATCTTGCTGTGCGCCGCGTGGCGTCTCAAATGTGAACGTCGCTTTGCCGAGCGCATCAGTCCTGAGCGTTTCGCGCTTCACGATTTGATTGTTTCTGCCATAGGAGCGGTACTCCGCCGACGCTTCATCATAGAACCATGGGAAGTCGCGTGGCGGTCGCCACCAGTGATAGAATGGCTCTTGGTAAACAAGCGCCTCAACGGTCGCATTGGCAACTGGGCCGCCGAAGTAGTACTCAACCTGGATGCTCACGTCAACTTTGTCACCCAGTTTGAACGATTTCCTTTTACCGTTCTCTTCCGGCGTGTGTACACTGACTTTGAACTCCGGCAGTTTGTATTCTTCCAGCCGAAACAACGTGGCATAGCCGATATGCTGCTGGCGACCTTCGTTCCAGAATGTGACCCGATATTCACCCAGCGGCATCGCCTCAGTCAACCGCAACGAACCCCAGGCGCTGCCAAACGCATTGAGCGTGGCTTTGCCCGCGTGCACTTTTGATCCACGCGGATCAATGATTTCAAACTCGATGGTTTGATTCGACGGCGTCGTATAGACCGAGCCGTTGTATTTCCGCGCGATGAACTTCCATTGCACCTCTTCATTGGGCCGATAGGCAGGCCGGTCGGTGAACGCATAAATGCGCCATGGCTGATGCTCGCGACTGCTCCGCGAGCTGTAACCGGCGCTGTAGGCTTGACGGTCACCGAGCGCCGCGCTGGCAAACAAATTCCTATAGTAGCTCGGGCTTAGCGACACATCGAAGACGGCGAGGCCGTTGCCATCCGTCTGTTTGGTTTGCTTGTGCCACCGAGGGCCTTCCTGCATTTCCCAGAGTGTGACCGTGCCGTTGGCGATGGGCGACCCGTCTAGTGCATTACAAAAGTAGACCAGCGCCTGCCGGCCTGAGGCCTTCACTACGACCGATACATCGGTGACAAGTATCAGCTCGCGCGCCGTGAGGCCGCCGCCTCTGGCCTCGATGACGTACGCGCTGGTTGGCAATTTGCTATCCAGGCGCATATTTTGCTGGCCGGGTTGATGATCGCCTTTGTCACCGGTCTCTTTGACCCATGTTTTGATTCTGGCACGGCCGCTCAGAGTGAGTTGCCCAAGCCAATTGGCATCATAACCGGACATTTGCACATCGCGCGTGAGATCAATTTTGTAGATGGCTAGATCAATTCTTTTCACGTTGCGCCAACTCAAATGATACTGAATTTCCGAGTCAGGCAGAAAAATGTTGCTTACGCTCACGCCGAGCGATGGCCGCGTGATCTCTTCAATTTCGCGTCGCGCTTGATCGTAATAGCGCGTTTCCCCTTCGCGAAATTCGCGCGTCAGCCGACGCAATAGCGCCAGTGCCTTGATGAAGTCAGGTTCGTAGTTCAAGTGGCCGTCTTCTGCCTCCACAATGCGACCATAACTGGCCACCCATTCGGCGTAGTGATAGAGCGCGTCATCATACCAATCCGTTGCTTTTCCGCCTTTGAGCGCCGCTTCAAATTCTTCAGGGATGCGCCGGCGTTGTTCCCGAGTGCTGTGTTGGCGAAGCGTCATGGCGATCAGATAATGCGCGTGCGCCTTGTCATTGTCAGTTTGAGCTATCTTCAAAGCATTTTCCAGAATCTCCAGCGGCACGGCGCTTCCGTAGTAGCCATAGTAGTAGGGCTCGGCGTCGGGCGGCTTCGCCATTCGCCAAACCATGTTCAGATAGCGTTGCCGCGCCAGCGGGATGTCGCTAGAGCCGGCCCACCAATCGAGCGCTTGTTGATAGTGGATCAACGCCCGGCTCCAGTTGCGCACCTGAGGTTGCGTCCACCAGAAATCGCCGAGCGATTCCTGCACCTCAGCCCAGAGACGGTCTTTCTCTTCGTCGCGTTGCACATCGCGAATCAACTTCTCCAGTTGCTCCCGCGCCTGGTCGCGTTTGGTCGAATCGGCGGTCTCTGTAGCCGCTTCTGATCGCCAGAGTGTATCGGCAAGGCGAAAATCAACCCACCGCGCTTCGTCTGGCGGCAGGCTCAGCGCGTCGGCTTTCATGTATAACTCGTGAGCTTGAGCGTAAGAGCCTTCAGCATAGCGTCGTTCGGCATCGGCTTTTAATCGCTCATACTCCGGCAACTGTGTGTCGGCAAGGCTATCTATCATAATCGAACCCATCATCCCACAAAGGGAGAGTAGCGCAAGCGCTATAAGATTTTTCATGCTCATACTATATCATACCGTCCCGACCCGTGTAGTGTTGGCACGTCATTGAGACGCCGGACAGAAAAGGAAAGTTCCCCGACTTTATGCATGAAAAAGATTTTGCTTGTTTCAGAAATGAGCGCTAATGCGACAGCCGCGGCTTCAGCAAGCAAAAAAGCAGAGGCCGCTCAAAGCCGCTTGCAAGCATTGCAGGTTGCCGTATACTTCTGGCGACATGGTCAACCTGAATCGAACACTTGTGCCTGCCGCATGGATGTTCTATCTGGTCATCGTCTTTGAAATTCTCTACATGATCAGCCCCTTTGCGCTCTATTTCTATTCGGCCTACGGGCCGTGGCTGAACTTGTTTCACCACTCCGCGCAGACGGCATGGCTGACCGGTTTCTTCCTGCCGCACTTTTCTCAAACGACGAGTCCTGTGCTCAACCTTCTACCAAAATTGAGTGACCCGCTTGTCTGGCTCGGCGCAGGGGTGTTCGCGCTGGGATTCGTGCAGATCTACGCAGCCAAAATCCTACGGCGCGGCGCCGTCACCGGCGGGCTATACAGATTCATCCGGCATCCGCAATACGCTGCGCTGGCCATCGTCGGGCTTGGCACGCTCATTCACTGGCCTCGGTTTCTGGTGCTCCTGATGTTTGTCACGATGCTCTTCCTCTACTACTTCCTGGCGCGTCATGAGGAGGAGCGATGCGTGCAAAAATTCGGCGAAAGTTACCGCGCATATCAAGCGCAAACGGGCATGTTTTTCCCCGGCGGACTCTTCAAGCGTGCGCCGGCCGTTTTGCCGGCATCTGGTTGGCAGAGGCTGGTTGCTGCGCTAGCGCTTTACGCCGTGGTGCTTGTTGCCACAGTTGGCATTGCTCAATGGCTCCGCGATTACTCGCTCTCACGGGTTTCCACCCATTATGCCGACAATATGGCCATCATCTCGCCAGCGGTGCTCACGCAGGATGAACTGGTGAAGGCAGCGCGGATCGCTCAAGACCACACTGAGACACAACGCGCGCTGGGCAGCGTTGGTCCAAACGCCAAGCTGCTGGTGTACGTTGTCCCGATTGAATGGAAGCTGCCCGATATTCCAATGGAAACGACGCAAGGTGGGCATTACACGCCGGAGAATTTTGATCGCCGGTTTTACAAAGTGCTGTTTACCCGCGTGCGAACGCACGAGCCTGCTGCTGAAGGCAAAGAGATCATCACGCGCGCGTATGGTCGAGACCCCATCGTGCTGGTTAAGGTCAACGTTGAAGCAGGTCAAATCACCAGCATTGAAACGCCGCCGCCTCATGTGCGTTGGGGTGACATCCCGACACCGTTGTTTTAGGATTTTGCTAGCCAATCGCCTCTGCGCAATGGCACGCCATGAAACATAAAAACGTGGGAGCGCCCTTGCAACAGGAAATCCGAAATCCGAATATCGAAATCCGAAACGATTCGGATTCGGGATTTCGTGCTTCGAATTTCCCCGCGGGGGCAGGGCGTGCGCTCACAGGATGAACTCATTCGCAGACCGCACTAGAGCGATTTGTGAATGAGTTTACGCTGGGGCGCGCTTGCAGCGTGCATCAGCCGCAACAAGATGCAGGGCAACCAGGCTAAATGCAATTGAAAATCGCTCTAAAGTTCAAAAAATCGTTTGCCGGCCTCCGTTCGCATGACCTGCTCAGCACACTCTGCGCCTTGCCAGAATGTTTTCATGATGAGGCGATTGTCCCGGCAGAGCGTGCCGGCAGCGACTTTGCTCGTCGGCGCAATGATCAGCAGCTTGCCATCGTGGATTGCTTGCTGAATATCTGCTTGATCGTTCCACCGCTCCAGTCGCATCGTTGTTTTCCAGAGAACGCCGTCGGTTTCGGCGCTGATGGCGAGCGTCTTTTTGGCCTGCAAGCTCCGCGACAGCTCGGCGTAGGTTGTATCCGAAGGCAGATCAAGTGGCATCTTCAGCGTGAATCCGCCGTCTATCAGGTCCATGCCGTCATAGCGCAGCGGCAAGCCCATAGCCAGCGGAATCAGACACGACGCCATGATCGCCTGACGAAGGTTATCGCAGCTCAGGCGGCGGATCAGTGGCGTGACCGTGGGAGGCCGGCTATCAAAAAAGACAGCGCGGTAGATGTAGCCATCGGCCAGGTATTTGATCGGCAGCTTGCGCGTCAACGATTGCCAGAACAGTCGTCGCATATCCCGGCGAGTGATCGGCCGGCCATCGTGGCGAGTGATCTGGGTTGTGCAGATGACCAAGCGTGTAGGATTTTGCTCGCTCAGGATGGACGCCATGGTTGAATCGTCCAGCACGTATTCGATCGAGTGCTTCAAGTGGGCGCGGAAATGACGGACGTGAAGGAACCCTTGTTCTGATGGCGGCACAGCGGGTGGCGGCATACGCTCCGCGCCCCAATCAGTCCATCCCTTGAGGAACACATCCGGATTGCCTGTTGCCGCGTCAGCAGCCATGTAAGCGCCGACCGAGGAGCCGATGACGACATCAGGAAAACGCCCCAAGGATCGGGCCATTTTGGTGAGGGCATAGCCAACCCCGCCGAGCCATGCGCCACGGCCTGCTCCACCGGTATCGAAAACCCATTTACAACCAATCATTGTGTGCCGGAGCGCCCCTCAAGCGCACATCCGCTATCCTCAGGTCTGCGCGTCCGCGCGCCCCTCATGAGCGTGTCCGCTCTGATGTGTCTGCGCGTCAGCTCGTCGCCAGTGGCAATCGCGCTCACCGGCGCAAATTCCTACGACCTATGCACGCGCCCGCGCGCCTGCTCACAAACTGAGCGTCAGTCGAAAGACTTTAGTGTCGCCGCTGGGGATCGTTTGTGTCGTGCGAAGTTGTCCACCGCTCACGACAAACGGCGTGCTGGCGCCGGAGACAATCTCGACCAGTGTTGATGACGGCATTAGGTTCGCGCCGAGCGCGCCGAAATCAATGGTCAAGGTATAGCTCTGAGTTGAACGCGTCGCATTGCGCACGGTGAAGTAGACGTAGCGGCTTGAGCCAACGACTTCCGGCCCGTAGCGCTCGACCCACACGGCATGATTATCCGTCCACGCCTGTGTGACCGGCTCCCAGCCAGCGCGGGCAATCGTCTGGATGATTGGAATGTAATAGCGAAACAGATCACGGTCGCGTTCATAGAGCGCCGGCGTGCGCCAATAGATGCGCGACTGCCCATCGGCATCAATGCCGGCATCGAAGATGCTGGGGAAGAACGCATAAAAGAGACTGGCTTTGATGTAGGCTTCGACATCGTTGCGCGTCATCAGTTGGCGTGATCCGCCTTCCCACAAGTGCCATTGCATGAGGTTCGAGTTCGGCTTTTGATAGGAGAGCGTTCGTCGGAGATTAGCCCGCGTGTCGTCGTCAATGACGGCGATTTCGCTGCCCAGCACGTCCAGATGATGAGCGAAGAAGTTATAGGCGTCGAAAAAGACATTGCCCATCAGCAAACGATTCTGCGCGTGCAATTGATTGGAGAGCCAGTCAACGAAGTCGTAGTGTGTCATGAAACCCAGCAGGACGGGTTGCTTGGTGTCGTACGAAAAAACTGGTGGATGATCGGCGACAGCCAGATGCTCGCGCCGATAGTTTTCCAGCGTTGACCAAGCCCAGCGCACATGCAGCGAATCCAGATATGCGCCTTCGACGTCGGTCTCAGTCGTATTGCCGCGACGATTCTGTTCAAAGCTAGGATTTGGCGCCAGATTTGCGCTGGCGCCGGCGGCGCGCAGTTCAACATCATCGAACCAGACTTTGCCGACGCTCCGTTGCCAGATGGCGCCATAAAGGAAGACCTGTCGGGTGCGCGGGCTTGTGACAAAGCTGACCGACCGCCGTGTCCAATTATAAGTGCCGCGCGGCACGGTGATGTCGTGTTGCGTCCAGGGCAAGATCGGTTCGCCTTGCCCGTCCAGTTCGACGGCGAAGAAGCCAGCTCCAGCCACGCCGTCCAGCGCTTCAGCTTTGACCCACGCGCTCAGCGTGTAGCTCGTGTTGGGAGTGACCGAAATGGATTCGCTCTGCCAGTAGCCCGACGGTTTGTCTGTTGGCGCGGGCACGGCAATCTGGGCTGAACGGCTGCCACTGCGGCCAATGGAATCCCAGCGGCATTGCAGCCCGAACGTCCAATGATCAATGAAATTCAATTGAGCGGCTTTCGCTAACGTGCGCCCCAGTTCATAGTCCCAGGCAATGCGACCGCGATTGGGTCCGGGCAGCTCCGGGTCAGGATTGGTCGGATAATTTTGATAGTAGCCGGCAATGCCGGCGCCCCAGTAGTGCCAGAAGTGATCGGAGGCATCCAGATAATGCCGACCGGCGGCATCCCACGGCGCGGTGTTCAAGACGCTCTGCGCGACTTCCCGCAGCGGCGCGCCTTCCCATGTGCCGTTGCCTGAGGTGGCATCCTGTATCAGCGCGTTCATGCGCTCTTGATAGGAGGGCTTTTCTGGACTGACGCTAAAAAATCGCCACCAGCCCCACGGCTCCAGATATTGAAATGTCTGGATGTTGTGCAAGCTATCGGACAGCAGATGCAACTGCCCGTCTTGGTTAAACGCGAAGCGAAAATCTTCCACATTGGGAATCTTGGCAGGGTCTACGCCACCAATCCACAGGCCTTCCTGCTGAACACGCTTGGTGAAAAAGTGTGGAAAGATAGCATAGTACTTGGCTGCGGCGGCGCGGAAGCTCCAGGGCGAATCATATCGGTAGAGCACCAACGAGAAGGTCGCCCGACCGGGGCCAATCTTGGTGGTTGCCGGCGAGACAGCCAAGTCAAACGTCATTTGATATCCGCGCGCCTTTTCGTAGGTGGTGAATTGAATGCGCGGCACATCCATCGGCACGGCGAGTGACAAACCGCCGGACGGGCCACTCAAGCTTGAAAACGGATAGCGTGAAACCGTGCCGCCGTAGGGAAGCAATTGCGTGTTTTCGTAGCGAATGCCATCTCGCACGGTGCGCCCATTGCGAATGTCATCACCCCAAATCCATCCGACAGCATCCATAGGCACGGTGAAGGAGATTTGCATGCCACGATCAACTCCTCGCCGGTCTTGAATCTCACCGTCAATGCGCAGATGGTTGGAACGGGCTGTGTATGTGGCCGTGAAGTTCAGGCCGACGTTGGCCATGTTGGCGCGATGAACGAGCACATTGGCTGCGGGCTGCGTGACCGTGCCACTGAGCGCGATCTCAGGGTTTTCGCCGAGCGAGGCGCTCAAGTTGACATCATCAAGCCAGAGCGTGCCGTAGCCATAGAAGATATTGGCGTAGATGTACCCTTGACGACAATCGCTGCGGGTACGAAACACGCGGCGCAGTTGTCGCCACTCATACGTGCCGTGAGGAATGTCGAGCGCATGTTGGAGGATGCGATTGTTTTCCCCGCGCAGCACGTTGCCGGCGGCATCCAGCTCCACGAAGCGAATCGCTGGTTCAAATGAGCCGCCCACATCTTGCGCACGCACCCACACGCTGAAGTCATACGATGTGTCCGGCAGCAGCGGAAAGGTGGAAGACCTCAAATTGCTACTCAGTTGATCTACCGGCGGCGGCACGACCAAACGAACCGAGCGACGTCCGCTCCGATAGGTGCTGGAATCCCAGAGCCAATCGGGTCCGCCAAATGTCCAGTCCATTGGCGCGTTCGATCCTTGTTCAAATCCTGGATTCGGTGCGCGATTGATGATCGTGCGGGAGACTTCCCGCAATCGAAATCCACCCAGGCCAGTGGCCAGCTCACTGGCGCCGAGGCGCACTGATTTGACCGCGCCGCTGCCATCGAGCGTGATGCTCAGCCCGTCGCCAGTGGTCAATGCGAAATCGGCGCTGGATGCCCAAGGAAACAACACGGTTGGTAACCACCACAACGTCACCATCAGCAAACACGCTGCCACAATAGCCACTACCACCTTGCCAATCACTGTCTGTTTTCTCATGACTCCTGCTCCCACCGTTAGATTGACCCGATTGGGAGCCGGCATTTTAACATAGATCAGGTCAATTTTTAAGCAGATGTTTCCGGCATGCTGATTGAGCTTGGACGTTGCGTCGTGAGCCAGCAACAGTCCGCCGCCAGTCGGGTGCCACCGAGCGCTTGCACGCTTCCGCGCCGGTGCCAGAGCCAACGACTTGCGCAATGGACAAACCCTGATGAGGGCAATACAATTGGGGCCTTCAAGCGAGGAGTCAAATCTTATGGTTAAGGGAATCAATCGTCGGGAGGAAGTAGACACGGATGTAGCTGACGCTTCAGAGATCGAAGCATTTGAAACGCAGGAATGGATTGAGTCGCTCGATTACGTGCTGCAACACAGCGGGCCGGAACGGGTCAAGCGGCTGATCCAGCAACTGCAGTTTCATGCCCAACAAGCTGGCGTCGAGTTACCATTCACCGCTAATACACCCTACATCAACACTATTCCGGTAGAGAAGCAACCTCCATTTCCCGGCAATCGCGAAATCGAACGACGCATCAAGAGCATCATCCGTTGGAATGCGATGGCTATGGTCGTGCGCGCCAACCGCGAAGAGAGCGGCATCGGCGGGCATATTTCGACCTATGCTTCAGCGGCCACGTTGTACGAAGTGGGATTCAATCATTTCTTTCGCGGTCCGGGAGAAGATCACGATGGCGACCTGATCTACTTTCAAGGCCACGCTTCGCCGGGCATCTATGCGCGCGCTTATTTGGAAGGGCGATTGACCACCGAGCAACTGGAGAACTTCCGCAATGAGCTGAAGCCGGGCGGCGGACTGTCGTCCTATCCACACCCTTGGTTGATGCCGAATTTTTGGCAAGTGCCCACCGTCTCAATGGGACTGGCCCCGATCATGGCGATCTATCAAGCGCGCTTCAATCGCTATCTGGAAGATCGCGGATTGAAGAAAACATCCCATCAGAAAATCTGGGCGTTTCTCGGCGATGGAGAAACCGACGAGCCGGAATCGCTCGGCGCCATCACGCTGGCCGCGCGGGAAAAACTGGACAATCTGATTTTCGTCATCAACTGTAATCTGCAACGACTCGACGGGCCAGTGCGCGGCAATGGCAAGATCATTCAGGAGCTGGAAGCCGCCTTCCGTGGCGCCGGTTGGAACGTGATCAAAGTGATCTGGGGAGATGATTGGGACCCGCTGCTGGCCAAAGATAAAGACGGCGTGCTGGTCAAACGCATGGGTGAGGTGGTGGACGGCGAATATCAAAAATACACCGTCGCTCCCGGCAGCTATATTCGCCAGCATTTCTTTGGCGCAGACCCACGATTGGCCGAGATGGTCAAGAATTACTCGGATGAACAACTGCGCAAGCTGCGCCGTGGCGGTCATGACCCAGAGAAGGTCTATGCTGCTTACAAAGCTGCCGTCGAGCACAAGGGCGCGCCAACCGTCATTCTGGCCAAGACGATCAAAGGCTACGGACTGGGCGAGAGCGGCGAAGGTAAAAACATCACACACCAGCAGAAAAAATTGAACGAAGAAGAACTGCGCGAATTTCGCTCGCGCTTCGGCATCCCTATTTCCGACGAGGATGTCGCCAACGCGCCGTTTTACCGACCGGACGACGACACGCCGGAGATGAAATACCTGCGCGAGTGCCGCGCTCGGCTCGGCGGGTATCTGCCCTCGCGGGTGGTCACCTGTGAGCCGCTGCCGATGCCATCGGAAGAGATCTTTCATGAGTTTTACGCCGGCACTGAGGGGCGCGAAGTCTCCACCACGATGGTCTTCGTGCGAATTCTTTCCAAGTTGCTTCGTGATCCGCAAATCGGCAAGCTGATTGTTCCGATTGTGCCAGACGAAGCGCGCACATTTGGCATGGAAGCGTTGTTTCGGCAGGTCGGCATCTACTCGCACGTCGGCCAGTTGTACGAACCGGTTGATGCTGACACACTGCTTTACTATCGCGAGTCAAAAGACGGGCAGATTCTCGAAGAAGGCATCACGGAAGCGGGTTCCATGTCGTCGTTCATCGCGGCCGGCACGGCCTATGCCACGCATGGCATCAACATGATTCCCTTCTTCGTTTACTATTCGATGTTCGGATTGCAACGCATCGGCGACTTGGTCTGGGCAGCCGGCGACATGCGATGCAAAGGGTTTTTAGTCGGCGGCACATCGGGACGCACAACGCTGGCTGGCGAAGGATTGCAGCATCAGGACGGCAACAGTCACTTGCTTGCTTATCCGGTTCCGAACCTGATCGCTTATGATCCGGCCTATGCCTACGAGCTGGCCGTGATTATCCAAGATGGCATTCGCCGCATGTACGTTGAGCGGGAAGACATCTTTTACTACCTGACCATCATGAATGAGAATTATCCGCAGCCGCCGATGCCAGAAGGCGTGCGCGATGGCATTCTCAAAGGCATGTATAAATTCAAGCCGACGGCCAACCCAGCCGCGCCGTTGCGTGCTCAACTGCTGGGCAGTGGGGCCATCTTAAACGAGGTGGTGAAAGCCCAACAGATGCTTGAGCGATACGGCGTCGCCGCCGACGTTTGGAGCGTGACCAGTTACAAAGAACTCTATCGCAACGGGCAAGCGGTTGAACGTTGGAATATGCTCCATCCTGGCCAGCCGCCTCGCGTGCCGTATATCACGCAGTGTTTGGCTAATGAACCCGGCGTGATTGTTGCTGCCACCGATTATGTCAAAGCCTTGCCCGGTTCCATCGCGCGGTGGACGCCCAAACCGCCGCTGTGCCTGGGCACGGACGGCTACGGGCGCAGCGATAGTCGCCGCGCGCTACGCGACTTCTTTGAGGTGGATGCGCGATTCATCACGCTGGCCACATTGTCGGAATTGATGCGCGAAAACAAACTCAAACCAGAGGTCGTTCAACAAGCGATCACTGAGATGGAGATCAATCCGGAGAAGGCTGACCCGATGATTTCATAATCCTGATGCGTCATTGGTCATCTGTTCACCACCGGCAGGCAGCCAACGGACACCAATGACGAACGACCAATGACCAAGAACCATGATGGCAAGCGAATTCAAATTACCGGAACTCGGCGAAAACATTGATTCTGGCGTGGTCACCAAGCTGTTGGTCTCGGTTGGCGACAAGATTGTCAAAGACCAGCCAGTGTTGGAGCTGGAAACTGACAAAGCGGTCATCGAAGTGCCCTCCGGCGTTAGCGGCGTTGTCACGCAGCTTTTCGTCAAAGAAGGAGAGAAAGCCACTGTGGGTCAGCTCATCCTAACCGTTGAGCCGACGTCGGCGCGACCGACGGCGGTGGCTGAGGTGGTCAAACAAGCGCCAGAACCAGTGCCGGTTGAAACGGAACAATCGGTCGGCAAGCGCGCGCGGCCTTCAACGGTCGTCACTGAAGAACGCATACCGACAGCGCCGCCGCGCCCGTTGCCACCCGAACCGACCCGTGCGCCGGCGGAAGCGAACGTGGTCTCACTGGTGCCGCGCGTAGAAGCATCGGCTGAGGCGCGGCCCGAACCGGCGCCGGCAGCACCATCGGTGCGCCGATTGGCACGTGAACTCGGCGTAGACATCAATCAGGTGACCGGGTCAGGGCCAGCCGGTCAAATCACCGTCGAAGATGTCAAACAATATGTGCGACAACTGATGACGGGCGGCGGCCTGCTGCGTCCTGTTGGCGCACCGACGCTCAGCGCTGTACCCGAGCATTCGCGGTGGGGTGAAATCGAACGCGTGCCGATGAGTAGCGTTCGCCGCAAAACGGCTGAACACATGGCGTCCGCTTGGGCCAACATCCCACATGTGACCCAGCACGATCAAGCTGACATTACACAGTTGGAACAGCTCCGTCAGCAGTTCGCCGCCAGGGCGCAAGCAGCCGGCGGTAAACTGACCGTGACGGCCATCTTGATGAAGGTGGTGGCCTCGGCGTTGAAGCTCTTTCCGCAGTTTAATGCGAGTCTGGATATGTCCCACCAGACGATTGTCTACAAGAAGTACATTCACATCGGCGTCGCGGTGGATACAGACCGGGGACTGCTCGTGCCGGTCATCCGCGATGTTGACCGCAAGAATGTGATCGAATTATCGGTTGAATTGGCTGCCGCCGCAGAACGCGCCAGAACCAAGAAGACGACACTTGAGGAGATGCAGGGCGGCACCTTCACAATCACCAACCTGGGGGGTATCGGCGGCACGGCGTTTACCCCGATTGTGAATGAACCGGAAGTAGCCATTCTTGGCGTTGCGCGCGCGCGTATGCAACCAGTCTACATCAACGGGCAGTTTGAGCCACGGCTGATGCTCCCGCTGTCGCTCTCGTACGATCACCGGTTGATTGACGGCGCTGACGCAGCGCGATTCCTGCGCTGGATTGCGGAAGCCCTGGAGCAACCATTTGTATTGATGTTGGAGGGATGAGCCCGGAGCTAATGGGCGATTGAGGGTGGGTCGCTGAGTGGCCCTCGGCAATGTGAATATATCAGCAGATGCACAGATGCGGCGGAAATGATGGGGATGGTCAATCGGCTCTGAGTTGTGAATGATGACTCGGCTCTGAGTTGTGAATGATGACATCGAGAGGAAGGATAGGTTTGAACGATGAGTGAACAAACACATTCAACGCAAGTGGTAGTTGTCGGTGGTGGACCGGGCGGTTATGCAGCGGCATTTATGGCGGCTGATTTGGGGTTGCAGGTCACGCTGGTTGATTTGGAAGTGAATCCTGGCGGCGTCTGTTTGTATCGTGGGTGCATTCCCTCGAAAGCCTTATTGCATGCTGCGCGGGTGTTGACTGAGGCGCAGGAGGCAGCGCATTGGGGCATTGAGTTCGGCAAACCCAGCATTGATCTGGACAAGCTGCGCGCCTGGAAAAACAGCGTCGTCCAGAAGCTGACAGGCGGTTTAGGTCAACTCTCCAAGCAACGGCGTGTGACGTTCATCCAGGGCCGCGCTACATTCCTGGATGCACATACGCTCCAGGTGGACACAAACGGCGCTCAGCAGCGGCTGAAATTCGAGCACGCGATTGTGGCCACCGGCTCGCGGCCGGCGACGATACCGAATCTTTCACTGGAAAGTCCTCGGGTGATGGATTCCACCGTCGCTCTGGACTTACCCGACATTCCCAAAACGATGCTGGTCATCGGCGGCGGCTACATCGGGTTGGAACTGGGTACGGTCTATGCTGCATTGGGCACGGAGGTGTCGGTTGTCGAGATGATGCCGGGGCTGCTGCCTGGCGCTGACCGCGATTTGGTCAACCCGTTGGCCAAACGCTTGCAAGGCATTTTCAAGTCCATCATGCTCAACACCACTGTGGTTGAGATGAAGGAAGAAAAGAAAGGCATCCGCGTCAGGTTCCAGGGCGCCGACGTGACCGAGCCAGAACAAGTCTTCGACAAGGTGCTGGTCTCGGTCGGGCGCAAGCCAAATTCCGACGGCCTTGGCCTAGAACGCACCAACGTGCAGATTGATGAGCGCGGTTTTATTCGCGTTGATGGGCAACGTCGGACGGCAGAGCCGAGCATCTACGCCATCGGCGATGTTGTCGGCGAGCCGATGCTCGCGCATAAAGCCACTCATGAAGGGCGCGTGGCTGCTGAAGCGATTTCCGGGCGTCGTGTGCTCTTCGAGCCGATGGCCATCCCGGCCGTCGTGTTTACCGATCCGGAAATCGCCTGGTGCGGTCTGACCGAAACACAAGCCAAGCAGGAGGGACGCGCGGTCAAAGTCGTCCGCTTCCCGTGGGCGGCTTCAGGCCGGGCGTTGACGTTAGATCGGCAAGAAGGCGTGACCAAATTAATCATTGATCCAGACTCCGAGTTGGTGTTGGGCGTTGGCATCACAGGGCCGGGCGCCGGCGAACTGATTTCCGAAGGCGCACTGGCCATTGAAATGGGCGCACTGGCCGCCGACATCGGATTGACGATTCATCCCCATCCGACGCTCTCGGAAACAATCATGGAAGCGGCTGATGCATTTTATGGACACAGCACACACATCTACCGACCGAAGCGCGATTGAGGATCGCAGAAGTCGCCCATGTGTGCCTACGCCACAAACGATGAACATGAGCAGAACGCAGGTGCTGCGGGCCGAACGGATGCTCGCCGACGGGTAATCGGCGTTAATCTGCACGTCCGTGTCATCGGCGTTCGATTTTTCAAGAGGAATCACCCCTATGCGATTATTCGCCACGAAGAATGAACATGTGGCACAGGCAGGCATGCCCGTGCCACATTCACAAGAGGAGGCTTATGGCAAAGCGAGAATTGACATTCTATGAAACTGTTCAGGCATTTTTCGACAAAGCAGCTCGGTTTACATCACATCCGCCGGGGCTGCTGGAGCAAATCAAGTATTGCAACAGTGTTTACCGTTTCAAGTTTCCTCTGAAGAAAGAGGATGGCAGCATTGAAATCATCGAAGCATATCGCGTTGAGCATAGCCATCATAAGCTGCCGGTCAAAGGTGGCATCCGTTACAGCGAGATGGTCAATGAAGATGAGGTTAAAGCGCTGGCGGCGTTGATGACCTACAAATGCGCGATTGTTGATCTACCCTATGGTGGCGCTAAAGGCGGCGTGAAAATCGAACCACGCAACTACACGGTGGATCAGTTGGAGCGGATCACGCGGCGCTACACGGCTGAGTTGGCAAAGAAGAATTTCATTGGGCCGGGCGTGGACGTGCCGGCGCCCGATTATGGCACGGGGCCACGCGAGATGGCCTGGATTCTGGATACCTATTCGGCTCTCAATCCTGGTCAGATTGACGCGTCCGCCTGCGTCACCGGTAAACCGATTGCGCAGGGCGGCGTGCGTGGTCGCAATGAAGCCACCGGTCGCGGCGTGTTCTTCGGCATACGCACGGCGATGAGTCATACCGAGGACATGAAAAAAATCGGCCTCACGCCGGGCATTGCTGGCAAGCGCATCGTCGTTCAAGGTCTGGGCAACGTCGGCTATCATGCTGCGAAATTCCTTCAAGAGGCCGGCGGCATCATTGTGGCGCTAGCCGAATATGATGGCGCTATCTACAATCCCGACGGGCTAGATGTAGATGAGGTGCAGAAGCACCGTCGCGAAGCGCAGACCATTTTGAATTTCCCCGGCGCCAAGAATTTTGCCAAGAATTCCGATGCGCTGGAATATGAATGCGACATCCTCGTGCCGGCTGCATTGGAACGACAAATCACCGAAGAAAATGCGCCACGGATCAAAGCCAAGATTGTGGCCGAAGCCGCCAACGGACCAACGACCATAGGCGCTGAGGAGATTCTCAGTGAGCGGGGCATCATGATCATTCCAGATATATACCTCAATGCTGGTGGCGTGACCGTCTCCTACTTTGAATGGTTGAAGAATCTGAGTCATGTTCGATTCGGTCGGTTGAGCAAACGGTTTGAGGAAGCCACTAACTTGGCCATCGCCAACGCGCTGGAGCGCGTCACCGGCAAGAGCCTGACGCCCGAAGAACGCAAGTTGATCACGCACGGCGCGGATGAAATTGATCTGGTCAATTCCGGCCTCGAAGAAACAATGATCACAGCCTACGAAACGATCCGCGACGAAATGCTGCAAACCAAAGGCATCCCTGACCTGCGCACAGCGGCATTCGTCAACGTCATCAACAAGATCGCTGTTTCGTACATGGAGCTGGGCATCTTTCCGTAAGAACGTGACGGCCCCGAAGACGCGCAGATGAACATCAAAACGCGGCCCATCAGATGGATTCTTATCCTCTGGGTCTTCTGTGTCGGCTTGGCGTGCATGCCACCGCCGGCTCAGGCGCAGACCACGCCGGAGCCTGTGGTGCGTGTCACGTTGTTGCACGTGAACGACGTCTATCAAGCCGCGCCAGTGGACCAGGGTGCGCGCGGCGGTTTGGCGCGGATTGCCACGTTGCGTCGCACGATCATGGCCGAGTCGCCCCACACACTGCTGCTGCTGGGCGGCGATACGATTTCGCCATCGGTCGCCTCCAGCATCTTTCGCGGTCAACAAATGATCGCCGCGTGGAATGCCGTGGGACTGGATTATGCCGTCTTCGGCAACCACGAGTTCGACTTCGGCGATGACGTGTTGCACCAACGCATCAAAGAATCACGGTTCGTGTGGCTGGGCGCAAACGTCATTGATAAAAGGGCGAAAAGACCGTTTGGCGGCGCGGCAGCGTTTGTCATTCGTCAGTTTGAAGGCATCAAGATCGGCATTTTTGGATTGTGCTTGCCTGAAACCAAATTCCAATCCAATCCTGGTCCTGATGTGGCGTTCTACGATCCATATCTGACGGCTCGTCAGATGGTGCGCCAGTTGCGCGCGCGGGGCGCAACTGTCATCGTGGCATTGACACACATGAGCATGGAGCAAGATAAACGACTGGCGCGCATGGTGCCGCAAATTGATCTGATTCTGGGTGGGCACGAGCACACGCTGCTGCAATCGCTTTCGGGACGCACGCCGATCTTCAAGATGTGGTCAGATGCGCGCCTGCTGGGTCGCGTGGACCTGCACATTCATGCTCGTAGCGGTAAGCTACTGAGCATGGATTGGCAAATCATCCCGGTCACCGCCGATGTGGCAGAAGATGCCGCGGTCGCCGCCGTGATCAATGAGTATGAGAACAAATTGAGTGTCGAATTGGACAAAGTCGTTGGCACCACAACGGTCGAGCTGGACGCGCGGCAGCAGACCAATCGCTCGCGGGAGACCAACCTCGGCAATTTCATCGCCGACGCATTTCGCGCCTACGCCGGCGCTGATGCGGCGTTGGTCAACGGCGGCTCGATTCGCTCGAACACGACCTACGGACCTGGCCCGATCACCAAACGCGATGTGCGCTCAATTCTGCCGTTTGAAAACCCTATCGTTAAAATCCAAGTTACCGGTGCAACGTTGCGTGCTGCGCTGGAGCATGGCGTCAGTCGCGTGGCCGAAGCGATTGAGGCAGGGCTTTTCCCGCAGGTTTCTGGCTTGCGGTTTACGTTCGACGGCAGGCGGCCGCCCGGCTCGCGCGTGGTGGATGTGACGATCAATGGAGAACCGCTCGACAACGCAAAAACCTATACGCTGGCCACGAGCTCGTTCGTGGCCGCCGGCGGCGATGGCTATACCATGTTGCGTGGGATGCCGTACCTGATTGCGCCCGAAGCCGCGCAAGTTGACTTTGCCATCCTGAGCGATGCCATCGCCGCCAAAGGCACGATTGCGCCTCAGACCGATGGTCGCATTCGGCGACTGGACCAACCAAAATGACCAGAAAGGGCAGCCATGATCACAGCCATTTTGCTCGCTGCCGGCGAGTCGCGCCGCATGGGACAACTCAAACAGCTCTTGCCATTCGGCAGCAAGACCGTGATTGAAACGTGCCTCGATGCGCTCTTGGCCTCGAAGGCGGATCACGTCATGGTTGTGCTGGGACACCGCGCTGACGAGATTGGGCAGCGCCTTGAATCACTGCCGGTCACGCGCGTCATCAATCCAGACTACCGACAAGGCATGAGTAGCTCCGTCAAGGCCGGTGTGCGCCGGTTGCCGCCAGAGACGCAGGCGGTGATGATCGCTTTGGTTGATCAACCGCTGGTCCCCTCCAGCATCATGGATGAGATCATGGATGCTTATCGCAGCGCGGACAAAAAGATCGTTGTTCCCGAATTTCAGGGCCGCAGTGGTCATCCGATTGTGATTGACCTCGCCTATCGCGACGAGATACTCGCCGTCAATCCTCAAGCTGGTTTACGTGAGCTGATCTATCGTCACTGGGATGACGTGCTCAAACTACCCGTCCAGACCGAGGCGGTCATTGACAATATGAACACGTGGGATGACTATCAACGCTTGCTCAGGAAGCAAGAAGCATTGAGCCAGGAAGCCATCGAAGGCAACCGATGAGGGGGGTGTGTATCTTCCTGCTCTGCGCCCTCACTCAGCGGCGGAACAGTTGATTATTGAGACCGTGACGACGTGGCCGTGTATCTCCCTTCTCTGCGCCCTCACTCACCGGCGGGCGCGACGGCCTCGCGCTTGATGGCCAGTTCGTGAGCTTTGCCTTTGGGTACAAGAAAGGCGCTGAGGAAGGCCAGTAGCGAAACAATCAAGCCAACCCAGAAGACGCCACCCAGCGCATCGGCTAACGCTGACTGAACGGCTGTCAGCACGGGCTGAGAGAGGTGAGCACGGGCCAGTGGATCAATGAGTGCATCGGGGTGTTCGAGCAGCCGCGCGATGTCCCCCGAATGGATTGTTGGCACTGAAGACAACGTCGCCTGATAGGCCCGCAGGCGATGGATCATGACCGTGCCCATGATGGCCACAGCGATCATGCCGCCGATGATGCGGAAAAACGTGATCGCTGAGGTGGCGATGCCCATGTAGTGACGCGGCACAGAATTTTGCACGGCGATGGTCATCGTCACCACCGAGAGTCCCATGCCGACGCCGATGAGAAACACGTCGGCGCAAATCAACGCCCACGGCGTCGTCGGATTAAGCCGTACCAGCAACAGGAAACCCGCCACCAGTGAAATCATGCCGGTGATCACCAGCGGACGATATCCCACCCTGAGCAACAGCCGACTGCTGATGATGGAAAACGTGGTCCATCCAAATGTCAGTGGAATGAGCACCACGCCGGCTTTGGTGGCGCTTGTGCCGAGGACGCCTTGCACATACAGTGGAATAAACGACATCGTTCCAAACATGGCCATGCCGGCGAGAAACCCGTTGAGTGAGCCAGCAAAAAACAAGCGGTTTTCCTGCAGCAACGTCAGTGGAATGATCGGCTCTTGCGCCGCGCGTTCCCAGACGATGAATAAGACGAGCGCCACGGCGCTCGCCAGGAACATGCTGAGAATAGCCGGCGAGTTCCAGCTTTCGCCACGACCGCCTTTCATCATCGCCAACAGCAGCAGCGTCATCGAGGCGGCAAAGCTGATGACGCCTTTGATGTCAAGCCGCGCTTGCTTTCCGATGGGCGGCTCCTTCAATGTCAGGCCGATGATCGTGGCAGCCGCTAGACCAAATGGAACGTTGATGTAGAACACCCAGCGCCAAGAAATATGTTCCGTGATCAATCCACCAACGAGCGGTCCGATCAAACTGGCTACACCCCACACGCCGCTGAACAAACCTTGCATGCGTGACCGCTCAGCCAATGAGTAAATATCGCCGATGATCGTCAAGCCCAGCGGCACAAGCGCGCCGGCGCCCAGCCCTTGAATGGCCCGGCAGGTGATCAACTCGACCATCGAGCTTGCTTGCCCCGACAGCGCTGAACCGAGCATAAACAATCCGATGCCGATCAAATAAAATCGCCGCCGACCGTACAAATCGGAAAGCTTGCCCCAAACAGGCATCGTCACTGTGGAGGTCAGCAGATAGATCGAAAACACCCACGAATAGATGTCAATGCCACCCAGCCGCGCGACCACAGTCGGCATCGCTGTGCCGACGACTGTCCCTTCCAAGGCGCCGAGGAAAAGTCCTGTGATGACGCCGAGCGTTACCAATTTTCTTTGCACCGGCGGCAATTGAACCGGCGCTGTGAACATGGCAGAAGAGTCAGGAGCAGGTGTTGGCTCAGTCAGCGCAGCCGACTCGTGCTTGGGCATAATGATCTACATCTTTACAGGCTCAAACAGAATGCGACAGGCTAGTGGAAGAGCACAGAAAAGTCAAATAGGGCATCGGTGCATCTGTGCATGAACGGTAGTGTTTCTCACCTGTGGGAATGTGACGCAGGCGTCCCGCCTGTGAGCCATTTTCATGAGTGGTGGCGTGCCCTCACACATGGCCGAACCTTCCCAACATTTTCGCCAACGGATGAAAGGTTCCAGCAGATAGAAGATCCGTTGGCATGTTTCATCCGTTGGCAACCCCTTACTATCTCGTTTTTCTCGCCTCGTCACCGCCAACGTGAATACCTTCTGAATGCCCTCTTTGAAACTTTCACATTGAGGTTGCATGCTGCTGTAGCAACTCCGCTCTGCCGGTTGCAGCAGTGGACAGGTGGTCAGGTTGATGCTACGCTGCGGTGCATGAGTCGAGCAAGCATGACGCAGCAGCCGGCTCACCTGACGTTAGGCCAGCGCGGCGAGCGGTTCGCTGTTGAATACTTGAAGCATCGCGAGGGTTACCGAATTGTCGCGCAAAACTTCTCTGTCCCGCTCGGACGCAATCGCCGCAACGTCGTGATCACCGGCGAGATTGACATCGTGGCGTATGATGGTGAGACGTTGGTCTTTGTTGAAGTCAAGACGCGCTCGCAGGAGACGGTCGCCACGGCGGCATCGGCTTTGGATCGCCCCAAGCAGCGAACGCTCTCGCGCGCGGCGCGCGCTTATCGGCGACTGCTACACCTTGACGATGCTCCTTACCGTTATGATCTGGTGACCGTCGTGTTTGAGAATGAACGCTGTCCGACGATCACGCTTTATAAAGGCTACTTTCGCGAGCGCCCGATGCGCGAGCCATCAACGATCTGGTGATGGACGGTCTGACCAAACTGCATGATGAATATCGTGAATGTCGTCGCTGCGAGTTATGGCGTTCGCGCCAGCAGATTGTGTTTGGCATTGGCCATCCGCAGGCGCGTGTGCTGCTGTTGGCTGAGCGTCCTGGTCGGCAAGATGATTTAACAGGCGTGCCTTTTTCCGGGCCATCGGGCGATTTGCTGCATCGGATTCTGACGGCGCCGCGTGTCGAGATTCCGCCGGCTGATGTTTACATCACAAACATGGTACTGTGTCGCGCGCCGGAAGATCGCTCCCCGCGCGCCGCAGAAATCGTCGCCTGTCGTGAGCGATTGCATCAACAAATTGCTCTGATCAATCCACAGTTGGTCGTTGCGATGGGTCGGTTGCCGATGATCTATTTTCTGGGCATCAACGGGAAGCTCGAACAGGTGCGGGGTTGGTACGAGACGCTGATTCGGGGTCAGCGTGTGCCGGTATTTCTGACGTTCAATCCGGCCAGCGCGCTGTACGGTCACGCGTGGCAGATCAAGCAAAAGAAGCGGCTGATGTATGAAGATTGGCAACAGATTGGCGCGCGCTACCGCGCCTTGCGACAAACGGAGAACGAAATGCTGGAAAAATAACGGCCTCAGATAATGGTTGCTCACCGTCGGTGGTGGTATCAGTTCACAGCTCGGTGGTCGCTGCAAGCATTGGCTGATCGTTAATGTCCATCGGTGAGGGACCTCAGTTCGTTCTGCATCGAGGGCTTCGTCCTTGCCAATGGTTCAATGTCAGCGATAACATATCCGCCCTCGTAGCGCGAATGGCCGTGAATAACTTTTTAACGCAGGTCGGGCGGCAGATTCTTTTGCCAGGGCACTTCGACGTCCCTGTTTTGCTCGAGGACGTGAGGGCGCTCGGTGGGGATGGTTCCGCGGGTTACGAATGCCGGGTCCGGCTGCCCGACGGCACTCTCGAGGAGGCGGTCATTTCGCCTGCTGAAGCGGCCACGCTGTTCGGCACGGACCAGGAAACGCCGACCGCGATCAAACCCGCTGATGCGGAACGACTCCGACTCTTGATCGAGTCCGCGCGGATTCGCCTGGCCTACGCCCACGACCGCCAGTTCGCTGTGAGCCTCTCCGGCATCCGTACCCTCCCTCATCAGATCGAGGCCGTCTACCAGGCCATGTTACCGCAGCCTCGTCTCCGCTTTCTCCTCGCCGACGACCCGGGGGCGGGCAAGACGATCATGGCCGGCCTGCTGATCAAGGAGCTCAAGCTGCGAGAGGCCATCGAGCGCGTTCTCATCCTCTGTCCGGCCCCGCTCACGATTCAGTGGCAGGACGAAATGCTGCGGTGGTTCGGGGAGTCCTTCGACATCATCTTCTCCGCCGTGGACCAACAGCAGCTCACGAACCCGTGGCAGCGCTCCTCGCAGGTCATCTGCTCCATCGATTACGCAAAACAGGACGGTGTCCGCGAGCGCGTTTGGCAGCAGCACTGGGACCTCGTCGTACTGGATGAGGCGCACAAGTGCTCGGCGTACACCAAATCCTCCTCGGGACGCAGCGACGAGGTGGCGGAGACCAAGCGGTACCAGTTGGCCAAGCGCCTGTCCGAGTCGGCTGACCACGTGCTGCTGCTCACCGCCACCCCGCACCACGGGGACGAAGATCGGTTCGCCCACTTTGTTCGCCTGGTAGACCCGGATCTCTTCCCCGAGCCGCATCGTTTGGCCAGGGAGGCAACCGCGATTCGAAGAGAGGTGCTGAGACTTGGCAAGAACTCACCGTGGTGTTTGCGCCGTCTCAAGGAAGACCTTAAGGACCTGAACGGCAACCGCCTGTTTCCCGACCGGCACGCACGGACCGTGACGTTCCACCTCAACAGCGAGGAGTACGCGCTCTACAAGGCGGTCACGGCTTACATCAACCAGTTCATCCCTCAGCAGACGGGACAACGCAGGTCGTCGGCGGCGCTCACCCGCACCGTCCTCCAGCGCCGCCTGGTGAGTTCTACCTGCGCCATTCACGAATCCCTGAAGCGGCGCCTCAAGAAGCAGCAGGACCTGCTGGACGAACTGGAGGGACTTTCTCCGGCCCAGCGTGCCAAGTGCCTCGCCGCTCTCCAAGGACGTCTACCCGACGCCGAGCAGGAAGAGGACGACCTCGATGAGGAGGTCCGCGATCGGCTCGTCGACGAGTACACAGGGGCGCAGGAACTCGAACAACTTCGCGCGGAGATATCCCTCCTCAAAGATCTTGTCGAGCAGGCCCGCAGGGTGCGCGAACTGGCGAGCGACTCCAAGTTGGCCGCTTTGAAGAAGTGCCTCGGCCAAGCGCAGTTCATCGAACTCAAGGACGGACGAGGGAAACTGCTGCTCTTCACCGAGCACCGTGATACGCTCACCTACGTGCGCGATCACCTGGAGCGCTGGGGCTACACCACATGCGAAATCCACGGTGGGATGAACCCGCACGAGCGGAAGTGGGCGCAGGAGCGATTCCGAACAGCAGCCCAAATTTGTGTGGCGACGGAGGCGGCGGGCGAAGGCATCAACCTCCAGTTCTGCCACCTCATGATCAACTACGACATGCCGTGGAATCCCACGCGCCTGGAGCAACGCCTCGGCCGCATCCACCGCATCGGCCAGGACAGGGACGTCTACGCCTTTAACTTCGTGGCTACCGACTCCGAAGACGGTCAACCCATCGTCGAGGGGCGCATCCTGCATCGTCTCCTTGAGAAGCTGGACAGGATGAACGAGGCTCTCGAGGGACGTGTGTTCGACGTGATCGGCGAGGTCTTGTCACTGAACGACGTCAACCTCCCCGACATGCTGCGGGAAGCGGCCTACGATCCACGCCGGCTCGACGAGTACCTGGACCAGATCGACCGCATTGATCCGGGAAAGCTCAAGGAATACGAGGAGGCCACGGGCATCGCGTTGGCGAGGAGCCACGTCGACTTCACGGGCTTTCAGCGCCGCAACCTGGAGGTGGAGGAGAAGCGGCTGATGCCCCGTTACGTGGAGACGCAGTTCATCGCGGCAGCCAAGGAGATCGGCCTTCGCGTGGAGCCGAGGGCAGACGGCCTCTGGCGCATCGAGCACGTCCTGGCTGACCTGCGCAGTGAGCGCCTCCGGTCGGTCCAGCGGCTGGGCAAGGCCGATCCTTCGTATCGCAAGGTCACGTTCCACAAGCACCACCTTGAGCAGTCTGCGCATCTGGACGCCGTCCTCATGGGGCCCGGTCATCCCCTCTACGCGGCGCTCGACGAGAAGCTTAACGAGAAGCTGTCGCCGCTCCAAGGAGGGATCGGGTTCTACGTGGACCCGATGGCGACCGAGCCGTTTCGGCTTCACTTCTTCGAGATCACCATTCGCGGCAAGGATTCGAAGGGCAACGACGTCCCGCTGCACGGCGAGCTGGTGGCCGTCCGTGAACAGCACGGGCAGTTCGAGATCGTACCGGCCGACATCCTGCTCAATCTGCCGCCGCACCCGAATCCCCCATCCGCGGTCGAGCCCGTGGCCATCCAGGCAGCGTCCGACTACCTGAAGAGCACCTACCAGCTCGAATGCCGCGCTCGTTGCCAGCACGAGCGGCAGCAGTTTGCCCGCATTTGCCGCGAATATCTGGAGCGGTCTTTCGACGCCCGGATCAAGCGCGCCCAGGAGCGCGCCATGTCCCTTCTGGCGGAAGCATCGGCGAAGCCAGAGTTCAAGCTGGCAGCGGATGAAGCCCGCAAGTACGTGGACGAGCTTCAGCGGCAGCGGCAGGAACGCCTAAACGGTCTCGGCAAGCTCGAAGTGGCCCGCACCGGACCCGTGCGTCACATTGCCACAGCCATCGTCTTGGCGCCCGGCGTCGAAACGGAACTTCAGCTTGCGGATCTTTTGGACGAGCCGGACCCCGACATGCGGAGGAAAAGCGAGCTCGCCGCCGAGGACCTGGTCGTGGCCGCGCTCAAGGAGGAGGGTTTCCCCGAGGACCGCATCGAGCGCGTCGGACACCTGAAGCTCGGCTTTGACATCCGTGCGCATCGCATTGCAGACCCGGCGACCGGCGAGGTCCTGGTCAAGCGCGTCGAGGTCAAGGGCCGGGCGCGCGGCCAGGCCGTGCGGCTGACCACCAACGAATGGTATAAAGCACAACAGTTGGCCGACACCTACTGGCTCTATGTGGTGTGGGACCCGCTGGGGCCGGAGCCCGAGCTCGTGCGCATCCAGAACCCGGCGGCGCGGCTGGACCATGCCAAGCGCGAGATCGTCGCTGCCCGGTTTTTCGAGATTCCGGCGGAGGCAATCGAAAGCACAGTTGAGGCTCAGAAATGGGGAGCATAGATCGTGACACGCCAAGAGTTGAGCGAATTGCACTACATCGCGCACATGAACAACGTGCCCTCAATCCTTCGCCTCGGCATTTTGTCGAACAAGATGTGCTCCAAAGTTGCGCACACTTCGGTAGCGATGCAGGAAGTTCAAGACCGGAGGGCAAAGGTGGCTGTGCCCGGGGGGCGGAGATTGCACGAGTACGTCAACCTCTACATCTGCGCCAGGAACCCGATGCTCTACAAGCTTCGAGGACAACATCTGGACTTGTGCGTGCTGCGAGTCAGCACCGACGTGTTGGACCTCCCTGGGACAGTCGTGACGGACGCAAATGCGTCGAGCAACTACGTCCGCTTTGCAGCGGCGCCAGCCGGGTTGAGCATCGTGGACCGCGATTTGACTTTCGCAGACGATTGGCGCGACCAGGATCCGATCCAGTACTTCCGCAAGAAATCGGCCAAGTGCGCCGAGGTCCTGGTTCCCGACAGGGTAGGTCCGAGGTTCATTCTGGGTGCATACGTGTCGTGCCCAGAGGCTATGAACCGCATGAATGGCCTGAATACTGGAATCAACCTGATCCTCAATGCTAACATGTTCTTCAGGTAGGGAGGGAAGGATGGTAAAGGTTGTCATTGGTGACATCTTTCAGTCCAGGGCGCAGACCTTGGTAAACACGGTCAACACCGTTGGCGTCATGGGCAAGGGGATTGCACTCGAATTTAAGAAGCGATTCCCGGACATGTACGACGACTATGTGCGACGCTGCGAGGCTGGTCAGGTCAAGCTTGGGCAGCCTTACCTTTATCGGCGGCTTTTGCCGCCGTGGATACTGAACTTTCCCACGAAAGATCACTGGCGGTCGGTCTCAAGACTTCAGGACATCGTGCGTGGGCTCCGTTACCTGGAGCGCCATTATAGGAAGTGGGGGATTACATCCCTGGCGGTTCCGCCGCTTGGATGCGGACAGGGCCAGCTTGAATGGCATGTAGTAGGTCCAACGCTATACCGGCACCTTAAGCGTCTGAACATTCCCGTCGAGCTATACGCCCCGCATGGGACTCCCCACGAGGAATTACAACCTACCTTTCTTGAGCAGACGCCCGTGGAAGCCCCACCTGATGGCCATCCAGAAAGCCGTATGAAGTCAGCCTGGGTGGCACTTGTGAAGATTTTGGATGAGATTGAGCGGGAACGCTATCACTACCCCATTGGGAGGACTTCGTTCCAGAAGATCGCATACTTTGCTACTGAGTTGGGGATCCCTACAGGGCTTTCGTACCGACGTGGTAGCTACGGTCCCTATGCGCCGGAGCTTAAGGCTTTGATCACTCGACTCATCAACAACGGGCTCATCCGCGAAGAGCGCCTCGGACAGATGTTCACCGTCAAGCCCGGCCCGACGTTCAAGGATGCATGCCGGGCCTACAACAGCGAGCTAGCGACGTGGAAGGACGCGATTGAGGCCATCGCGGACCTGTTCATGCGGATGCGCACTCAACAGGCGGAGCTGGCGGCGACGGTGTACTTTGTGGCAAAGGAGCTCACTTCCAAGACGACGAGTACGCCCAGCGAATCGGATGTGCTGGTCGAAGTGATGATGTGGAAGCAGAAGAGGCATCCCCCCCTCGAAGAGACAGACGTGGCGGCCACTATTCGAATCCTCAGCATGCTGAGCTGGCTGAAGGTAAAGCCGAGCGCCGACCTGCCAGTGAGCGAGGAGGCCTTACTCGATGTTTGATGGAAGCAACTTATTCTACATGGCCCCGATGCTGAATGCGCCTTACATTGCGCAATACGGCATTATGTCATTTAACACGCTAAGATCACACCCTGAGCTCGCCAAGGTCAGTGGCTCTATTGCACATCCCTTTGTCAACGCGCGCAGGCACGGACGTCTTGTCGGCCACAGGTCCCTGCACGATTACGTGCCGCTCTATTGGGTCACACATACGCCCATGCAATATGTGGTGACTATCCGGGACCGTCGGTTGCCGCAGCAGGATTTAGTATTCTTTCTGTTCGACGCTCGACTGATACTCCAGTTGCCTGGCGTGTGGACAACTGATGGTAACGCGGCATCCAGTGAGACCCGGTTCTACGAGGGGACGGGCGCACTGACGCATTTAGACTGGGGAATCCTGAACACGCCTAATTGCTTCAGCAAAGAGTACAAAAGACGCAAGTGCGCGGAGGTCCTCGTACCCGACATGATTACGAGGGAACTCATAAACAGCATAGCGGTTTACAACCAACAAGCAGCCAATAACCTAATCGAAGCTGTGACGGTGATTACCCAATCATCGGCTCTTATCCAGTGGGCTCGCGATAGGGTGATCCCGAGACCAGAGTTCTATTATTGAGACTGGGGAATGTCTTAATGAACGACCGCAGGCTCATCGAGGACTATCTGCCCATCGAGGCCATCAGCGCGGAGGCCTCGCGGGAAAAGTCCGTCCGCAGGGGGCACATTTCGACGCTGCACCTATGGTGGGCGCGGCGGCCTCTGGTGGCCTCCCGGGCAGCGGTGTACGGGGCGCTGGTCCCGGCGAGCCGGTTCCGCCCGGCGAACGGGCCCGAGGAGAAGCGGGAGAGCCTCGGCCGCGCGAACGCGGCGAAGTTCGTGGAGCGGCTCTGCCAGTACCCGGGCTCGCCGCAGGCCATCGCCGAGGCTCAGAAGCACATCCTCGAGGCCCATGCGGAGCGGCTGTCGAGGGAAACCGGCAGGCGGGTGACGGTCGAGGACATCGCCGGAGGGCGCGCGCCGAGACCCAGGGTGCTGGACATGTTCGCGGGCGGCGGCGCGATCCCGCTCGAGGCGCTGCGGCTCGGCTGCGAGGCCTATGCGCTCGATCTGAACCCCGTCGCGCACATCATCGAACTCTGCACGCTGGTCTACCCGCAGAAATATGGGAAGGCCGATCCGGACGCGCGAGGCATGACCGGCCCGAAGAACGCGAGGGGCGAGACCGCCTGGGGCGGCCTCGCCGATGAGGTCCGCTACTGGGGCGAATGGGTGCTGAAGAAGGTCAAGGCGGAGATCGGCGACCTGTATCCGCCAGTCCCCGATCCGCCAGCGAAGGGGGCCGAGCCGCTCCGGCAGGCGGACATGTGGCAAGCCAAGGAGGACGTCCCGCCCGGCTTTCTCGTGCCGGTTGCCTACCTCTGGACGCGCACGGTGCGGTGCAAGAACCCGGCGTGCGGGGCGACGGCGCCGCTCGTGCGGCAGACCTGGCTCTGCAAGAAGAAGGACCGCTATGTGGCGCTGCGCATGATCACGCCGAAGAATGAGAAGCGTGTGCGCTTCGAGGTGGTGGAGAGCGCGACCGAAAAGGGGCTCGGCTTCGACCCGGCGGCGTTTTCGAAGGGCGGCAACGCCACCTGCCCTTTCTGCGGCACGGTGGCCGATATCGACTACGTGAAAGAGGAAGGCTGGCAAGGTCGCATGGGCAAGCAGATGATGGCCCTCGTGTGCACCCGCCCGGGCCAGAGGGGGAAGACGTATCTCTCAGCGGATGATTACCCGCCATTCCGGCCCGACGACGACGCGATTCGAAACCGCATCGAGGCTCTCTGCGAGCGCACCGGGCTGACGGTACCCAACGAGCCGATTGCTAATCTGGCATTGGATTGCCGCGACAACTCTTTAGGGATCACGGTTCGACCTTACGGCGTGCGAACATGGGGCGACCTCTTCACCCCCCGCCAGCTGCACTGCCTGCTGACTTTCGCCGCGGCGGTGCGGGACGCGCAGGCGGAGATGGCGCGGGCGGGCCTCGACGCGGAGCGGGCGAAGGCGGTGGGGACATATTTGGGGGTCTTGGTGGACAAGATTTCGACGAGATCCAACAGTCTGTGTCCTTGGGACAGTAAAAAGATACTGACGGTGCAGTGTTTCGGGCGGCAAGCACTGCCGATGTTGTGGGATTTTGCCGAGTCTAACCCGTTGGCACACGCTTCCGGGGCCTACCAAGAGGCGGTTGACGGTGTTGTGCGGGCAGTCGCGAGTTCTGAATTGATCGCGATACCGGCTTTAGTCCTCCGCGGCTCGGCCACCGCGCTCCCCTGGCCCGGCGCCACGTTCGACGCCGTCGTCACCGACCCGCCCTACTACGACAACGTCCCCTACGCCGACCTCTCGGACTTCTTCTACGTCTGGCTGAAGCGCACCATCGGCCATCTTTATCCGGAACACTTCGCCACTGAGGGGACGCCCAAGAAGCAGGAAGCGGTCGCGGATGCGGTCCGGCACGGCGGCAGCAAAGAGAAGGCCCGGGCCGCCTACGAGCAGATGATGGCGCAGGCCTTTGCCGAGGCGAACCGGGTCCTCAAACCCGGCGGCGCGATGGTCGTGGTCTATGCCCACAAGACCACTCTGGGGTGGTCCACGCTCGTCGATGCTCTGCGGCAGGCGGGCTTTACCGTGACCGAGGCCTGGCCACTGGACACCGAGGGCTACCGGCTAAGGGCACTGAATTCGGCCGCCCTCGCCTCAAGCATCTTCCTCGTCGCACGCAAACGTGGCGCGAGCGACATGAGCAGCGCAACCGTCCCGGTTGCGGACGCTGGCAAGGTTGCGGACGCTGGCAAGCCAGAGGCTTCTTCCACCTTGACAGAAGAATCGCAAGCCAGAGGCTTGCGCTACTTTGGCTCCTACGAAGACGAGGTTCGCCCGGAGCTGGAGACAATTGTCCGCGAGCGCGTGGACTCTCTCTGGAAGATGGGGATAACGGGCGCCGACCTCGTCATCGCCGCTGTGGGAGCAGGCCTCCGAGCCTACACGCGCTTCTCCCGCGTCGAGTACGCCAACGGCGAGGAGGTCCCGGCCGGGAAGTTCCTCGCCGAGGTGGAGGGGGTTGTCCTCGAGACGCTGCTGGAGAAGATCTTCGGGATGCCGGGAAGCGGTGTGGCCGCCGTGGACGGGCCGAGCCGCTTCTATGTGCTCTGGCGCTACGCCTATAGGGCGGCCGAGATGGACGCGGGCGAGGCGATCGTCTTCACCTACGGGCAGCACGTGGAACTCGACGGCCCGAAGGGCCTCTCGGCCGGACGCCACGCCCTGGTCGAGAACAAGAAGGGAAAGTACCGGCTGCGCGATTTCACCGAGCGGGGCCACGAGGAGAAGCTCGGCAT
>JANWZE010000041.1 GCA_025054955.1 Blastocatellia bacterium
TGTCTCGCCTATGATCTGAGTTCTCTGGTGTTTCAACTTTACTTCTGGAGGTGATCTATGAGTAGAACCATCAAACGCAATCTTAAATTCGTGATCGTGGTCTTTATTATGGCTCTTGGCTTGAGCATTCTTTATGATGCCAAAGCCGAGGTCAAAGCAACGAGTGGAGCGAGCGTGCAGCAGAGCGCGCAGCTACCGGTCACAGCGCGTCCCACGCCCGCGCATGGCGTGGCGCAGCGAAATCCTTTTGAAACGTTTCCCACCAGTTTGCATGCCACACGACGCGGCAAAGTCACTTGGTACAGTGCCGCAAACGGTGGGTTTGAAACGTTGACAGGCATTCCGATCGGTCAACTGACCTGCCTGAGCTGTCATCCAGGCACCCGCGCTGATGGAACCCCCATCAGCACTGCAACCTATCGGCCGGACTGCTCAGATTGCCATGTGCGTATCGGCGATCCAGTTCCAGACCAAACGTGCCTCAAATGCCATAGCCGACAGGGTCTCGAGATCCGCCTGGGCTATCCCGATGTTCACCGGGCGGCCGGATTCAAGTGCACGAACTGTCATACGTCTCGTGAAATGCACGGCGATGGCACGCAGTACACCTCTTGGTTGCAACCGGGAGCAATGGATGTCAAGTGCGAGACCTGCCACACGCAAGTCGCGACTCAAAACGTCTCGCACCTGATTCATTTCCGTTCGGTTGACTGCACGGCGTGCCACACGCAGTCGGTCATCACCTGTTACAATTGTCACTTCGAGAGCGAAGTGGCAGGAGATCGCAAACGGCCCTACGGCGTGCTGAGAGACTATCTGCTGCTACTGCGGCGGGAAGGCAGCGGCAAGGTCCACGCAGGCACGTTCATGGCCTTGACCTACCAAGGTCAATCCTTCTACGCGCTGGCTCCTTACCGGGCACACACAATTGTGAAAAACGCCCGGACGTGCCAGGATTGCCATAACAGCCCTGCGCTTCAGGAGTATTTCCAAACAGGGCGCATCACCGTCACCAGGTGGGACGGCAATCAAATCCTCAACACCAAGGGCGTGATTCCTATTCCGCCAGATTGGCCGCAGACGCTCCAACTTGACTTTGTCAACTATACAGGCGATCCCACCGCTGCACAGACGGACCCGACCAAATGGGTCTTTCTGAAAAGCGGCGCGGATCGAACTCAAATGCTCTTTGCTCAACCGCTCACGGCTGAGCAGATGAATAAACTCAGAATGTTTAGGTAGGAGCAACCCGGTCCCAGCCAGCACCAGACGGAAAACCGTCCGGCCCTGAGCTGTATAAGATCAGCCGGTTGATGAACGAGTGAGACGCTTGGGTCGCGGAAGGTTACTACGAGCCTCCTGCGACCCAAGCGCGAGTCGCCGGTTTATCCTTAAAGCAAATACACAAAGGCACGGTGAAAATTCTGCGACACTGACATCCCGCCTCAGGACTGAGAACCTTTTGTAGCGATACGCCCAAACCAGTTGACGTGGAAGACACTGACATTCCGCCTCGGAAATAACACCCACCAAGCGCCTGCGTTGAGCTTCGCTCGCGGATGCCACGGAAGCAGCTAAACAGGCTGAGTTCAATCGCCCCACCAAGCGCCTGCGTTGAGCTTCACTCGTGGATGCTCCCTTGGGCTGCGTCTTTGCTACCGACGGCGACGGACTGCCCGGTTAGATTGCATGCGGAGTGCAATGCCGGTATACTCATGGTGGCACAGTGAGGTGCACGATGGCCATTGATCTAGAGACACTGCGAGAAATCTTGAAGACCGAATTGCCGCGTCTGTTGCGCGAACACCCAGAAACGCGCTACGAGATATGGGGCATGATGCTGGAGACTTTTCCCTCCCGGCAAGAGTTCGCCAGCCTGTCCGAAGAACTCAGAGCCTTTCGTCATGAGACCGCACAACGGTTCGACAACGTTGATCAACGACTGGATCGCATGGATCAACACTTCGAGCAAGTTGATCAACGACTGGATCGCATGGATCAACACTTCGAGCAAGTTGATCAACGACTGGATCGCATGGATCAACGATTCGACCAAGTTGACCAACGATTCGAACAGGTGGATCAACGATTCGAACAGGTGGATCAACGATTCAACCAAGTTGACCAACGATTCGAACAGGTGGATGAACGATTCGACCAAGTTGATCAACGATTCGAAAAAGTGGATGAACGATTCGAACAGGTGGACCGACGATTTGATGAGCTGACGGCCGAGATGCGTCAGGGCTTTGAAAATCTCCATCGCGCCATAGATCGTCTTGGCAGTCGTTGGGGCATTCGTAACGAGAGCATCTTCCGTCAGACGATTGCCACACTGCTGGAAGAATCCTTCGGCGTCAAGGTTGAGACACGCACGATTGATGGCGAACAGTTCGATGTCATCATCAAAAACGGGCAGCACATCTTGGTCGAGATCGCCGCGAGCGTTGGGCCGAAGATTCAAGAGCGGCTCGAACGCAAGCGACGAATTTACACAGAGGCTACCGGTGTGGAACCGACTCGCGTGATCCTGGCCACTGCTTCAATCCACAGCCGACGCGCGCATGCGCTGCGGCAGGCCGGCTTCGAGGTCATCGAACCGGAAGAAGATGTCCTGGAAGAAACATCCTAACTGGCATTGTTCCCTTGCGTCAGCGAGCTCCCGTGAATTGATGAGTTCTCTGCTTGACACGCGGAGGCCGAATCCATATAAGTTTTACGGCCCGACACTCTCAGAGATTAAGGAGGTATCGCTAATGAAACGGCTCGTTGTCATGTTTCTCAGCTTCAGCGTTCTATGTGCAATGCCACTAAGCTGGCCTGCTTCGGCCTCGGATCACGACGACACGCCATTATTGCGGATGTTGAATCGTCATGATGCGCGGCTCACTGATTTACACGCTTTCGTTCGGGAAGAGAATCTCGTCATCTCGCTCTGCAGTGATCCGACTATTCCGCCAAGCGCCGCCAGCTATCGGTTTCCTTCCGACGTGACCTTCGATATCCACGTTGACTACGATTCTGAGGTCAGCCCAGAAGACCCCGACCTCCTGGGAGGCACGATTCTGAACCCAGCCGGGATTCGGGAAGACATCACCTATCGCATCCGCTTCAATCCTGATCAGTCGGCCTCGATCGAGTATCGTCGGAGCGATGGACAGTATGATGGTATCTGGCTCACGGGTTTCTATGCCGGTTTGCGCGATGATCCGTTCATTCGCGGGCCACGCATCGGACGTAATATCGCAGCGATTGTAATCCAGGTGCCGCTGGCCTCTGTCCTTAAGAATCAAAGCACCATCCTCATCTGGGCTACTTCAAAGGTGGAGACCATAGAAGGGCCATTCCACGATTTGGCCGGGCGCTCGCTACGCTCCCAGGAACCAGAATTTCTGGCACTCAATACGCTACATCCCAGTGAACATCTAGCGCGCACCGGCCTGAAACCAGATGTGATGATCTACGACACATCCAAACCAGCCGCATTCCCCAATGGTCGAGCGCTGACTGATGATGTGGTGGATTTGACAGCAGTGCCACGCATCGTTGCCAGTGATGCACCGTTTCCCAGCGCGAATGACCTGCCGTTTTTGGAAACGTTCCCCTACCTGGCCCCACCGCACCCGCCGCGATGATGGAGAGCCAGGATGGCGAGAGTGAATCCTTGCAATTGGTGCCGGTTGCTGGTGGTGCTACTGCTCTCTTCCTGGGTGTACGCCCAACAGCAACCGGATAAACAGATCGAGTATTACCGCGCCAAGCTTGCCAAAGACCCCTTGCACTGGCCTTCGCACGCGGGACTGGGGGCCGCCTATCTGAGGAAGGCCCGCGACACGGACGACGTCGCCTACTACGCCAAAGCCGAAGAGGCGCTCAAACGCTCGCTCCACTTGCAGCCAAACTACGAAGCATTGCTCCATCTGACGGCTCTCTACGTCGCCCAGCATCGTTTTCAGGAAGCAATTTCCTATGGATGGCAGGCCGTCGAGGCCGTGCCGAGCGATACAGAATCCTACGTGTACCTCAGCGATGCCTACTTTGCCAGCGGTGATTACGAACGTGCGACAGAGGTGGCAGTCAAGATGCTGGCCATTAAACCTGACTTTTATGCCCTGACTCATTCAGCCCGCTGCCGCTATGTGCGCGGCGACATGGAGGGCGCGCTCAACCAAATGCAGCAGGCGCTGACCGTGGCCGTTCAGGACAAAGTAGGCCAGTCGCTCATATCCTGGGGATATGTGCAACTGGGTAGTCATTACTTCGGAGTGGGGGATTTGAATCGAGCTGAACAAGCCTATCAGCAAGCGTTGGCCGCTTCGCCCAACGATACGCTGGCCATCGAGCATCTGGCTGAACTGCGCACTGCTCAGCGCAACTTCAAAGCGGCCATCGCGCTGTATAGGAAATTGCTGAAGCAGCGGGCAAATCCAGAATGGCAAGCCGCGCTGGCCGGAGTCTATGCCCAGATGGGATACACAGCTCAAGCTCGACGGCTCCGCCGCCAGGCCGAAGCCGCCTATCGGCGCGCCATTGCTGCCGGGCGGGTGGATTATTATCGTCACCTCGCTCACTTGTACTTGGATCACGACGTGAACCTAGCTGAAGCATTGACGCTGGCGCAGAAGGACATTGAGCTGCGGCGTGACGTGTTCGCCTATGATACGCTGGCCTGGGCATACTACAAAAACGGACGCTACGAGCAGGCTGCTCAAACCATACAAGAGGCGCTGCGCTGGGGCATCAAAGACGCAGAGCTCTTTTTCCACGCCGGCATGATTTACTATCGCCTGGGCGACGCCACGCAAGCCCGCGACTACCTGGAGCGCGCGCTGGCCACGAATCCGTATTTCAATGCTTCTGACAGTGACATGGCTCGTACCATCATCAAGCAGCTAGCTCGACCCTAGCGACGCGCTCGTTTGGCCTGTCATCGCTTTTGCTCTCCTTGAACTGGAGCGATTTTAATTTGTCCTTAGCCTGAGAGCTCCGCATCTTGGGGGTTGAGGCACGCCGGGCGCGCGATCCCAGAGCAGACTCATTCGCAGACCGCTCTAACTCCCTGCCAACCTACACGAAAATAGCCCACGAAACACCCGAACGGCGCGAAAGAATTTCATTGTTCGTCGTGGTGAACCTCGCTCATGAGCAATTACCCAGAAAGCAATACCAGTGCTTTGATTCATCGTTGTTATCAGTGAGGCAGCCAGCGTATGGTATTTAGCCAATGACGGGGC
>JANWZE010000042.1 GCA_025054955.1 Blastocatellia bacterium
CGGCATTTTTGTTCAAACGCGCGGGGAAGTCAAGTCAGCGCATGACAAACAAGATTTGAGGTGAGTGGTTTCCTGATAGCGTTGGATCGCGTGTCGCAGAATCTTGGCATGATCAAACGCCAGCGGTGGCGGGTCATCGGCTGGGAACCAACCAACAGCAGCGGCGTCATCCTCGGCCTGTGGCCGGAAGTTCTGTTGATCTACGACAGCCCAGTAAACGATGCTGATGACCTGCCCGCGTGGATCGCGGCCAGGGTCGCCGTAGGCGCCAAGTTGGTCAAGCGTGTCAACGATGAGGCCGGTTTCTTCACGTAGCTCGCGTCGCGCGGCGTCGTCCAGATGTTCGCCAGGCTCGACAAATCCGCCGGGGAACGCCCAATGATGTTGAAATGGAGGAAACCGTCGCTGAATGAGCAAGACGTTGAGTTGTCCGTCTACGAGAGTGAACAAGACCACGTCGGTGGTGACCAGGAATGTATGCGGCGCAGGCATCGTCAGGGCTCGTTGTAGGTTGAGGTGAGCGAAGAAGCCAGATGTTGACTCAGCGTGCGCAACGCCTGGCTGATTTTCACAGGGTACGGCTCCGCTTCGCCGATAGCTCGACAGGCGGCCGGCAACCGCAAGCGGTTGTCACGCGCTGTTTGTTGAATCTCTGAAAGCGTCGGGTAGGGTTGATTGAGTCGGCCTGCTGTCATGTATTGACGCAACAACGGGAATGCGCCCGCCGGCGCAGGCTCATCCATCAATCCAATCGTGTCATAGAGGAATTGGCCGGCGTCATCCACCGTGCGCCAGACCTGTTTACGTCCGGGCAGCGTTGTCTTATCGGCGCTCAGCTTCATGCGATAGTGGACGCGGCCATCGAGATTCATCTCGACGAGTTTGTAGACGCCTCCCAACGTCGGCGCATCATACGAGACGGACAGATGAGTGCCGACGCCGAACAGATCAATGGGCGCGCCGGCAGCCAGCAGCTCAGTGATGCGATATTCATCCAGCTCGCTGCTGACCATGATCCGCGTCTGGTGCATGCCGGCGTCATTCAGAATCTGGCGCACCTGTTGGCTCAGTTGAACAATGTCGCCGCTGTCGAGGCGAACCGCGCGAATGACAGGTCCAAGGCGCGTGGCGTGACGCGCGCCAGCCAGCGTGTCGTAGGTATCAACGAGCAGCGTGGTTGATTCAGGGAAGACCCGGTAATAGGCCTGAAACGCTTCCATCTCTGAAGGAAAAACCATCATCCACGAATGAGCCATCGTGCCGAAAATTGGAATGCCAAACAAACAACCGGCCTCAACGTTCGACGTGCCGGCGCACCCGCCAATGTAGGCAGCGCGCGCGCCGTACAGCGCGGCATCCATCGTATGGGCGCGGCGCGCGCCAAATTCGATCACGGGTCGGCCCTGTGCCGCTTCGACGATGCGAGCGGCTTTGGAGGCAATCGTTGTTTGAAAATTGATGGCCGACAAGATATATGTCTCCAAAATTTGCGCCTCAATCAGCGGGGCTGTCACGCGTAGGATCGGTTCGTTGGAGAAAAACGGCGTTCCTTCCGGCATCGCCCAGATGTCGCCGGTGAAGCGAAATCCTTTCAGGTACTCAAAGAAGCCGTCAGACACGTGACGAAAGACCGGCTGCCGACGCAAGAATTCGATCTCGTCATCGCTGAACCGCAACTCGGTCAGGTAATCTAACACTTGCGCCAATCCTGCGGCCAGCAGGTAATTCCGGTTGCGCGGTATGTCCCTGACGAATACTTCAAAGCTGGCCACCGGATGGATGTGATTCTCGAAATAACCGGCCGCCATGGTCAGTTCATAGAGGTCGGTCATTAACGCCCGCGCCCGTCTTTGCATACGGCTTCTGCTCCTCGCTCTCGCAAAAGCTGTCAATGCGGCAATGTACATGAAGCGATCGGCTCTCGTCAACGCACAGCTTTTGGGCGTCAGCCTCGCTCGATTTCAAGGCGCATCCACTTTGTGCTAGAATGCGGCGCATGGATGAACGCGACTATTATACCGAGCAGCTCGAAATCAAAATTGCCCGATACCGTTGCACCAAATGCCGCGTCGAAAATGAATATCGCGTGCGCTGGATTCGACGAACGAAAAAGCAGGCGTTACCGCGGCACGCCACCGATCAGGATCGCATCAAATTCGCCAAAGCGATGGACCATTATGTGCGTGTTGACGACGAGCTAATGTGTCAAAACCCGCGTTGCGGGCGCACGTTTGAGATTCCCGATTGTCAGACAGTGGTGTTTATTCGTTAAACCTTCAGCGTGGCTCCCGCTGCGCGATCACGCGGTCAATCAGGCCATACTCAACCGCGTCCGTTGCTGTCATGATGTAGTCTCGCTCAATGTCGCGGTCTACATCAGCAAAGGGCTTGCCCGAATGTTCGGAGAGCAACCGGCTGATAGTCTGACGTAACCGGATCAATTCGCGGGCGTGAATCTGGATATCGGTGGCTTGACCGCCAATGCCTTGGCCGTAGATGAACGGCTGATGAATGACAATCCGCGAATTGGGTAGGCAAAAGCGCTTCCCTTTGGCGCCGGCGGCCAACAGCACGGCTGCCCCACTGGCCGCTTGGCCAATACAAATGGTGCTCACATCCGGGCGCACAAACTGCATGGTGTCGTAAATGGCCAGCGTGGCCGTGACTGACCCGCCCGGTGAATTGATATACAGGCTGATGTCTTTCTCTGGGTCTTCGGCTTCCAGAAACAACATCTGGGCAATAACGAGATTCGCAATCTCATCAGTAATCGGCGTGCCCAGGAAAATGATGTGATCTTTCAAGAGCCGCGAGTAGATGTCATAAGCGCGCTCGCCGCGGCTCGTCTGCTCAATCACCGTCGGTACGAGATATAACCATTCTGTCCAATCCATAGCTCAGCTCACCCCAGTTCATCAATTCGCAATTGGATGTATTGTGAGATATAACCGTTCTCTCCTGTCCATAGGCCGAAGCAGTGTAGCACAAGTAGTGGGAAAATCCGAAGCGCGAGATCTCAAAACAACGTTCACCGCTGAAATCGCAACGTCACATGCGCTGCGCATATCCTGTTTTGACGTCCTCCTCAGAAAAAGTGGCACAGGCGTTCCCGCCCGCGTTCCGTTTTCATGGTTCGTGGCGAGCGCGGAGCATAACAGCGATTCCTGAGTTTTTGGAGTGCGCCGGCAGAGCGAAGCGGCGACGGCGCTTTCGGTCCTGACACTCCACACTAGGCCAAAGCGGCGTCGCGCCCTACGGGCTTGCCGCCGCACTCCAAAACGCATGCTCCTTTGGAAACAGCCATTTTCATGGTTCGTGGCGAGTGCGGAGCATAAGAGCGATTCCTGAGTTTTTGGAGTGCGCCGGCAGAGCGAAGCGGCGACGGCGCTTTCTGTCCTGACACTCCGCACTAGGCCAAAGCGGCGTCGCGCCCTACGGGCTTGCCGCCGCACTCCAAAACGCATGCTCCTCTGAAAATAACCATCTTCATGGTTCGTGGCGAGCGCGGAGCATGAGGGTGATTCCTGAGTTTTCTGCGTTGGAACCTTCCATCCGCCAGCAGAGATTTCCGGGAGAGCAATGTTTGAAAATCAGGGCTTCAAGTGTAGATCAAGATACTTCAGTCCTGATGCTGTATTGAACAAAACGATGGTGTCATCGGGGTTCACTTGACGCTGAGCGATCAACCGCCGCAACGCAGGTAAACAGGCTGCCCCTTCAGGCGCGGTCAATATGCCTTCGAGGGAAGCGATTTCGTTAATAGCAGCCATGATCTGTTCATCGCTTACGGCGATGGCCGCTCCGCCGCTTCGACGCAGGATGTCAAGCATAAGAAAATCGCCGATAGCGCGGGGAACCCGCAATCCAGCAGCGATAGTGTGCGGGTCAGGGAATTCGTCAGCTTCATCCTGGCCGGCTTCAAACGCCCGGACAATCGGCGCGCAACCCGAAGCCTGAACTGAAATCATGCGTGGTCGGCGCGAGCTGATCCAACCCATCGCCTCCATTTCATCAAACGCTTTCCACATGCCGATCAAACCGGTGCCGCCGCCGGTCGGGTAAACAATCACGTCCGGCAATTGCCAGTTCAACTGTTCAGCCAGCTCATAACCCATTGTCTTCTTGCCCTCGATGCGGTATGGCTCTTTCAATGTTGACATATCGAAAACGTCTTGTTCGTGTTTGAGCTCGGCCAATCGCCGGGCGCAGTCCGTGATGACGCCGTCAACGAGTTCGACGCGCGCGCCGCACGCGGCCGCTTCAATCAGATTAGCTTTAGGGACATCCTTGGGCATGAAGATGTAGGCCTGCACGCCGGCGCGCGCCGCGTAGGCAGCCAATGCGCCGGCTGCATTTCCGGCGCTCGGCACAGCCAACCTGGTCAAGCCGAGTTCCTTGGCCATCGAGACGGCGACGGCCATGCCTCGCGCTTTGAATGAAGCCGTTGGGTTGTATGATTCGTCCTTGATATACAGACGTGACAGGCCAAGACGGCGCCCCAGCCGCTCAGCGTTGAGCAGCGGCGTGAAGCCTTCGCCAAGCGTGATGATGTTCTCGTCGCGCTCGACTGGCAACACGTCGCGGTATCGCCAAAGCGATGGTGGCCGCGCCAGCAGCGCCTCTTTGGTGAGCCGACGCGCCGCTTGCGCTAAATCGTATTCCACCAGCAGCGGCTTGCCGCATCGGCAAAGCTGATAGACGCGCTGGGGCGGATAGACCGCATGGCATTTGGAGCATCGCAACTGTGTGACGTTCACGGCGTCAACTAAACCGAATGTGTCCCCTCGCTGTCAAGTGCTCGGCGGCGCTGCGTTGAACCAACACCAGAGCCTGCGCAAGCTGCGCTTCGTGTGGAGCCAGGAGAGGGCAATTGCGTGGCGCTGCGTTGAACCAACACTGTCCTGTGTTATAATGGCGCTTGCTGTACTGAGTCACATGCCAGATCAACTCGAATTTTCATTTTGAATATCACCAACACGTTTGAATGGACATCAAGCTCTTAGCGCTGGATATTGACGGAACGCTGCTCAACTCGCAATATCACGTCAGCGACGAGAATCGCCGGGCGATTCATCAGGCGCGGTCTCGTGGTGTTGATGTTGTGTTGGTGACAGGTCGGCGATTTGCTTTTGCGTTGCCGGTGGTACGTGAATTGGGCCTGCAAACGCCACTCATTTGCCACAACGGCGCGCTGACTAAGCAGACGGAGACATGGGCGGTGATAGATTACTATCCGCTGGCTGCCGAGACGGCTCGCCATGTTGTGAGCATCGGCAAAAGCCTTGGCGCGGATATGATCTGTTCGTATGATCCTGAAGGCTATGGGCGGCTCGTCTTCGAGTCGCTTTCGCCGGAAAGCCTTCGGCTCAGAACGTATATGCCCCAGAACCCAATTGGTCTGGAGCAGGTTGATGATCTATGCAGCTATATTCAAGACGATCCGATTCAGGTGATGTCCACTGGCACATGCGAGCGCATTGATCGCTTGGAAGCGGCGTTGCTGGCTGAGTTGAACGGTCGAGCGACACTGTTGAAGACGGCCTATCCGCATCGCGATCTGTCTATTTTGGACATCCTTGCCCCGCAGTGTTCAAAAGGGCGGGCGCTGGCGCGCTTGGCTGAGCGTGCCGGATTGAGGCGGGAGCAGGTCATGGCTGTTGGCGATAATCACAATGATCTGCACATGCTGGAATTTGCTGGCATCGGCGTGGTCATGGGCAATGCTGAAGAGCCGATCAAGCGCGCGCCGTTTTATCTGACCGCCTCCAACGACGAGCATGGCGTGGCTCAGGCCATCGCCCGGTTCATTTTACGTGGTTAACAATGGACGCTGCTGCTGCCACCTGTCCACTTTGTTTGCGGCCTGGCGCCGTGCCGGTGCTCGCGTTTGAGCAGCCGTCTGCTCGCGTGCTGATCGAGCTGATTGCTCACAATCATCCGCGTTGGTCGCCCGAGCAGGGTCTTTGCCGGCGGTGCTTAGCCAAGTTTGATCGCTTGCTGGTGCGGCTCCGGCAATACCATCCTGCGTTTGCTGACCGGACCTACTGGATTATCCCAACGCCGGTGCGACTGGACACGGATGATCGCTACACGGGCCGAGGCGTGACCATTGCGTTTTTAGATTCGGGTTTCTATGTCCATCCTGATTTGGTCAAACCGGACAATCGCATTCGCGCCTACGTCAATATCCTGAAAGAGCACGCTTCCGTTGAAGAACTCAATCAAGAGATTACGCAGCCCCATGTAGATGCCTGGCACGGGATGATGACGTCGGTGGTCGCGGCTGGTAACGGTTACCTTTCGCACGGTGTGTATCGAGGGATCGCTTATGAGGCGACCGTTGTGTTGGTGAAAGTCGGCTCGATTCACCGCATCACTCATGATGACATTCGTCGAGGCATCGAGTGGGTGATTGCGCATCGTCAAGAGTATGGGATTCGCGTGCTGAACATTTCCTGTGGCGGCGATTATGAAGCTTCTTACCTGGTTGATCCGTTGGCGCAAGCGGCCGATGCAGCGGTGCGAGCAGGTATCGTTGTCGTAGCGGCGGCTGGCAACAAAGGACATGAACCGAGGCATCCGGTGATTGCGCCGGCCAACGCGCCCTCCGTCATTACGGTGGGAGGGCTGGATGACAACAATCAACTTGATTGGAGCGGCTTTCGCATGTATCGCTCCAGCTATGGACCAACACTGGACGGCTTGCAGAAGCCGGAGATCATCGCGCCATCTATCTGGCTGGCTGCGCCGATCCTGCCCGGCACGCCGGTGGCTGATCAGGCTCGTTTGTTGGAGTTGATCTGTCAAGCTCCGTTGCGTCGCGTCAAAGCTGTGCTACAAGCTCATCCTGGGGTTGAACCGATACTGGATCAGGCGAGCGATCAATCGCCAGTCGCGCTTCAAAAATTAGCCCGCCACCTGATGCGAGCCAATAATGTGATTAGTCAACATTACAAGCACGTGGATGGCACATCCTTTGCCGCCCCTATTGTCTCGTCCATCGTCGCCCAGATGCTACAAGCCAACCCGCAGTTGACGCCGCAGCAAGTCAAATTAGCGTTGATTGAATCAGCGCGACGTTTGCCACGCTACGATGTAGACAAGCAAGGCTGGGGAGTGATCAATCCGCGCCGCGCGATTCGCCGAGCGCTCGGGTGGGCTCAGATGCCGCTGCCTCATGACGAGCAGCCTCACAGGAATGGCTCATGAGCGCACGTTCGCCACGCGAAGGATGAAAATGGTTATTTTCATAAGGAGGAGTAGATTGCACCGATTGTAACCAGGAGAACCATCGGTGTGAATCTGTGAAATCTGTGGCTATTTTCTGAGGAGGGATCAACAATGACCAACAGACGGAGCTACTTTCTATGGTTTTGGGTTCTCGTATTTCTCTTCTTCTTTGGTGTGCGATTCACAGGCTTCTACATTGACTGGTTGTGGTTCAATGAAGTCGGTTACACACAAGTCTACCTGCGCACTCTGCTGACGAAGCTCGGGCTGGGGATGAGTGTGGGGTTGCTGGCCTTTGCCGTCATTTACGGCAATTTGTGGCTGGCTCGAAAATTGGCTCCTGGCCATGAGATCATGCTCCGACACGGTGATGTGTATACACAAGTAAGCGTTCCAGAAAGCCGGCAGCGGCGCATCGCGCTGGTCGTCTCGCTGTTGGTCGGCGTTTTCATGGGGCTCTCAGCAGTGCCGCAATGGCAAACCTGGTTGCAGTATGCTCACCGACCGCAACTGGCTCAGCAGGACCCCTTGTTTTCCCGTAGCCTCAGTTACTACTTGTTCGAGTTACCATGGTGGGAATACGTCGTCGCAGTGGGACAAGGGTTGGTTATTGTGTGTTTGGTGGTCGTTCTGATTGTGTATGTGCTCAAGCGATTCATCGGCGCAATGGGACACGGCTGGCTGGCCCGACCGGCCAAGCAGCATCTTTCCATCCTCGCGGCCGTGCTTTTCCTCTTGCATGCGTGGAGCACGTATCTGGAGATTCCCAACTTGGTTTACTCGCCGCGCGGCGTTGTATGGGGCGCCAGTTACACCGACGTGCACGCTGACCTGCCATTGCTGCGCCTGCTCGTAACAGTATTGATCATCGGCGCGCTGATGATGATCGCCAATGGCTTCACGGCGCGAAACCGATTGGCCGTGGCGGCTGTCGCACTCTACGTTGTCATGCTTGGCGCCTATTGGATTTATCCGGCACTCGTCCAGCGGTTTGTAGTTACCCCAAATGAAGTTGACAAAGAGAAGCCCTATATCGAGTTTAACATTGCGGCGACCAGAAAGGCTTTTGGTCTCGATCAAGTTGAAGAACGAGCGTTGTCAGGCGAAGGCGAGCTGACGGCGCAAGACCTCAAGGAGAATGCCGGGACGATCAACAACATTCGCTTGTGGGATCGTCAACCGTTGCTTGATTCGTTCTCGCAGCTTCAAGTGTTTCGCCCCTACTATCGGTTCATCTCGGTGGACATTGACCGCTACATGATCAACGGCGAATATCGTCAAACGATGCTCTCACCGCGCGAATTAGTTTCGTCAGCGTTGCCAACCCGAACGTGGCTCAATGAACGATTCATCTTCACACACGGTTATGGGCTGACGCTCGCGCCGGTCAATCGGGTCAGTCCAACGGGCTTGCCGATGCTCTTCATCAAAGACATTCCTCCAACCTCGGAAGTTGATCTTCAAGTGACGCGGCCTGAAATTTATTTCGGCGAAGCGTCAAATGACTACGTGTTTGTGAATACCGCGTTGAAGGAATTTGATTACCCAGCCGGCGAAGATAACGTGGAAACCACCTATGCCGGACAAGCGGGCGTGCCTGTCGGCTCATTTTTCCGTAAGCTGCTGCTGGCCATACGATACGGTTCGATGAATATCATTCTGTCTAATGATTTGACGGCAGAGAGCCGCATTCTGCTCTATCGTAATATCCGAGCGCGTCTGCAACGCATCGCGCCGTTTCTGCGGTTTGACCGTGACCCGTACATGGTCATTGCCAGTGATGGTCGGCTCTATTGGTTGTGTGATGCTTACACGGTCTCGGACCGGTATCCCTACTCTGAGCCGATCACCACAGAGACAAATGACAGCGAAAACATTGAAAGCGGCATCAACTATATTCGCAATTCCGTCAAGGTGCTCATTGACGCGTATCATGGATTGACGCGGTTTTATTTGGCCGATCCATCTGATCCGCTCGTGCAGGCATATCAGCGCGCGTTTCCCGAAATGTTTACCCCGTTAGATCAGATGCCGGCCGATTTGAAGTCGCACTTGAAATTCCCGTCCGATTTGTTCGCTATTCAGACGAGAATGTTTGCCACCTACCACATGACCAATCCACAAGTCTTCTACAACAAGGAAGACAAATGGGACATCCCGACCTATTCGAGTGAAGGGAAGGAACAGTCCATCGAGCCGTATCATACGATCATGCGCTTGCCGGGTGAGCCGCGCGAAGAGTTTCTGCTGATGCGGCCGTTTACGCCGCGCAACCGCGACAATCTGGCTGCCTGGATGGTCGCGCGCATGGATGGCCAGCAGTACGGCAAGTTGGTCGTTTATCGGTTATCAAAGCAAAAACTCGTCTTCGGACCGAAGCAAATCTCGGCGCGGATCAACCAGGACCCTGAAGTCTCCCGTCAGTTGACCTTATGGGACCAGCGCGGCTCGCAAGTGTTGCTGGGACGGCAAGTCGTCATTCCAATCAATGAGTCGCTGATTTATGTTCAACCGTTGTACCTCCGCGCGGAGACCGGCAAGATACCAGAGTTGAAGCGCGTCATCGTTGCTTATCAAAATGAGATCGCGATGGAGGAGACGCTAGAACAAGCGCTCAACAGAATTTTCGGCGCTGCAACGGCAGCTCAGCCAAGAGCGCCTGACCAGCAGCCACCGCCGCCGCCTGATGCTTCGTTGGAGAGCCTCGCGGCTCAAGCTAAGCAGCATTATGATCGCGCGCAAGAAGCGTTGAAGGCCGGCGAGTGGGCTCGCTATGGTGAAGAAATGAAACGGCTCGGCGACGTGCTCAACCAAATGCAGCAGAAGTGAGTTGAGAAAGACTCGGTCACGCGGAGGCAGCAGGTCGGCAGCAGCTTCAACTTGGTTGTACAGTTTGCGCAAAATACGTCCAATGGGTCACGCGGAGGCAGCAGATCGGCAGCAGCTTCAACCCTCGGCGGAAAACGAGTGCGTCGGCCAACGCGCTGTCCTGTGCGCTGACGCGTAGTGCGCAGGCGCTTCGATGATTTCCCATGCCTGAGGGTCACGCAGGAGTTTGGAGACGAGCGCGTTATGCAGGGCATGGCCTGAGCGTATAGCCTGAATGTGCCCAAGCACAGGCCGTCCTAGCAAGGTCAGATCGCCGATAATATCTAAAATCTTGTGCCGGACAAATTCGTTGGGGAAGCGCAATGGTTCAGCGTTCATCATGCCGTCGCGGGTCAGTGCGATCGCATTTTGCAACGAGCCGCCTTTGATTAGGCCCATACCACGCAGGTTTTCGAACTCGTGCACGAATCCGAACGTTCGCGCAGGGGCGATCTGCTCAACAAAATTCCGTTCGCTCATCTGGAACGAGTATTGCTGATAGCCGATCAGCGGGTGGTCGAATTCGATGGCGCAATCAATGGTGAGCGCGGATGCCGGACTGATCGCCATGAATTTCTTGTTTTGAGCGACTTCAATTCGCTTGAGGATGCGCAGATACTGCCGTGGCGCGTCCAGTTCTATCACGGTCGCAGCCCGAACGAGCTCAACAAACGGTTGTGCGCTGCCATCAACGATAGGAATTTCCATGTTGTCTAATTCCACATAGACATTATCAACCCCGCAGCCCTGCAGTGCTGCCAGCAGGTGTTCGACTGTGGCGATCAACACGCCTTTATGGACAAGCGCGGTGGCATAGTGAACGTGGGTGACCAGCTCTGGCGAGGCCGGTATCTCGAACCCATCCAGATCAACGCGGCGAAACACGATGCCGGTATAGGCCGGCGCCGGAGACAATCGAAGATGAACAGCCGCGCCGGTGTGTAGCCCAATGCCGTTGATGCTGACGGAGCGTTGAATCGTGGTTTGTCGCGTGATCATCAGATGCTCTCTTGAGCAAGCGATATGCCGAATGCAGTCTGACTGGCATCGCTCTTTGTCAAGCC
>JANWZE010000043.1 GCA_025054955.1 Blastocatellia bacterium
GTTGTTTAATCACTTCCACTGGAATCCCTACTCTACCGTTGAAATGAATCAAGAACGAGCTGCGGCGCGACTGTTGCGTCGAAAGCCCGAGCTCTACAAATGGATCGTGGCGCACGGTCACAACCATCCCGTAGATTTTGAGTTCGATAAAGAGGCGGAATAGACGCGCTCATCAGGAAATCGCGTCAACTGAAGACCCTCCAAAAAAACCAGCGATAGGGCGTTTCGGCTGGTCTCGCCGCTAGCTGACGAGGCAGCAGGAACGGCCTCTATGAGGTTCCTACTGCCTCTCGTTTTCTGAAGGGCTTTAGGGTGAAGCCCTGTGGGAGCAGAAGCAGCTTCCGCGAGACCCCTACTGCCTCGCTGGGTGATGAGTCAAGTTCAGCCAGGAAAGTTGGCTTAATGGGTCGTATCCCTGTTGACTCATTTGCGTCACACGTTGACTGATTCACGTCAATTGTTGGCTTATTCATTTCAGGTGTTAACTCATTCACGTTAGCTTCGACGTGCTGGCGAGCGATCTTGTTTCGCCGGCCTTTGGCCGTGTCCTGCAAACATCCACACCGGAGCGGCAGATTCAATTTGCCTTGAAGCTGACATTTTGATTAGGGAGGCAAAAAGCTATGAGCGAAGCGACACAGACCACCACCCAGTACCCGCGCCAATACTTCGTTGACATGGTGACGCGGTATTTCCAGGCCGTTGACAACCGCGATGTTGAGGCCACCGTTGATTGTTTCAATGAGGATGCCGTGTTGATTGTGCAGACCGACCATAAGCGGTTTGAAGGCAAGCAAGCCATTCGCGATATGTTCTCCGCGTTTTATGAGAACTCGACCTATGTCTATCACGAAGTGCTCAACTGGGTGGTCGAACCGGAGCGCAATAAATGTGCGACTGAGCAAATTTATCGTGGCACGTTGAAGGATGGAACAGTCAACGACATGCACAATTGCAACTTCTTCGACTTCGAGAATGGCAAATTCAAGCGCGTGATCATCTTCATGAGTGGACGCAATCCGCTGCAATGATCGGCGACTGTGAGCAGGGGTGTGACCGAGTATGATCGGTCCATTAGGCGATTGGGATTTGATTATTGTTGGCGCGGGCACGGCGGGCATGGCCTGCGCCATCACGGCGGCTGAGCATCACGCCAGGGTGGTGGTCATCGAAAAGGCATCTGAGGTTGGCGGCACACTGCACATTACCGGCGGCCACATGAGCGCCGCCGGCACGCGTCGCCAACGCCAGAAGGGAATTGAGGATTCCCCTGATCGCCATTTTCAAGACGTCATGAGGATCAGCCGCGGGACAGCCGATCCCGTGCTGGTTCGATTAGCCGTTGATGAAGCGCCGCGCACAATTGACTGGCTCGATGATCTGGGCTTTCCCTTTGCACCCGAAACGCCGGCGCTGGTCTATGGCCATGAACTTTACTCCGTGCCCCGCACCTACTGGGGTGTTGAGGCAGGAAAATCCATTTTGCAGACGATCCGCCCTCTGTGGGACAGGCACGTTGCCTCAGAGCGCATCACCGTTTTGCTGAAGCATGAGCTGACCGAGCTTGTCGGAGATAATCGGCGAGTCGTCGGCGTGGTCGCACGTGGACCCAACGGCGCTAATGAATTACGTGGTCGAGCAGTTGTTTTGACAACCGGCGGGTATGCCTCGAATCCTTCGTTTTTCGCTGAAGTGACGCCGGGGCATCCGCGGTTGATCAGCACAGCTCGGCAGACATCCACCGGCGATGGCATTCTGGCGGCGCGGCGCCTTGGCGCGCAGTTTCGTGACGCAGACAAGTATCTGGCCAGCTTGGGCGGTCTTGAATTAGAGCCCGGCTCAGGCCGCGCTGACTGGTGGACTGCTTGGGCGCTCGTGTTTTCTCCGGCCTATCGCCTGCCGCGCGAAATTTACGTCAATCTTCATGGCCAGCGATTCATTGCTGAGGATGAGCCAAGCCCCGACCGGCGCGAGCGCGCTTTGCTTGAGCAGCCTGGCCATAAGTTCTGGTGCATTTTCGATGAAGCGGCGCTCGCAGAGGAAACAACAATCGTTCGCCAATGGAGCGCGGCGCAACTTCGCGCTGAGGCCGTTAAAGGAACGGTCATCTGGTCAGCCGACACGCTGGAAGAATTGGCGCATCGGGCAGGCATTGATGCCAACGGATTGATTCAGACGGTCAGGAGTTATAACGAGGCGGTGTTGTGCGGGCGCGATCCGCTGGGTCGGACTCATCTGACACACCCGATTGAGAAGCCACCGTTCTATGCCTTGTTGACCTACGGCACGTCGCTGATCAGTTTTGGCGGATTGGCGGTTGATGCTCGGCTTCGAGTGTTGGACGAGCAGGCAAAGCCGATTCCCGGACTCTATGCAGCCGGTGAAATTCTGGGCGCAGCGGCCACCAGCGGCCAGGCGTTCTGCGGCGGCATGTTGCTGACGCCGTCGCTAAGCTTCGGTCGCCTGCTTGGACGTTGGCTGACAGCCACAGGCTGAAGCACGGGCGGCACTGATCGAATGACGCTGTGATCGCCAACCAGTGTCGTGTGGACGAGCTGGCATGTAGGATCGAGAGACTGTTTATTTTTTCAGTCAATTGTCTCTACTGCTCTTGACGAACCGATGAGGATGCTCTATATTCCCCTGCTGCATTTCGCATACGGCGGCTAGCGAGGGCTGAATTCACAGCAGGCCGTTACAAACGAGCGGAGCAGCCAGCCAAGGTGGGCAGGCTTATGACTACCCCCGTTGTTCATAGAGGTGGGAGGTATAAGTCGCTTAATAGCGAGTCAACCAGATGTACGCCATCAACCATGAAAACAGTTGCCGCACGGCGACCGAGCCGCAAGGATGAGCCGAGATGCTCTCTGGCGTCTTGGTGCTAGCGGCTGTTTCCGAAAGGGAGGAGAAATTTATGTCAAGGAGCATGGTGAGATACGCCACGCAGGTAGTGATGCTTCTGTGGTTGGTGGGGTGGACCGTGACAGTCAAGGCGGCTCAAAGCGGTGTGCGCGGGACGGTGCTCGATACAGAAGGCGCAGCAGTTGTCGGTGCCAAGGTTGAACTGATCAACCTGGCGTCCAGTCGGGTTCGCTCTACAGAAACGGACAACAGAGGCGAATATCAAATTACGAATGTGCCAAGCGGTTCTTACCGGTTGGTTGTCAAGGCGGCCGGATTTAACAGTCACGGACGCACCTTCGTCATCGAAGGAGAGATGAGAACAGAAGATGTCGTGCTGACGCCGGGCACGATTCAAGAAGAGCTGGTGGTGACAGCCGGTCGTGGGTTGGCAGCCGAGCAAGATATTCCGTTGAATGTGACAACCTACGTAGCTGAAACCATCGAGCAGCGAGTTCCCACCAGCGTGGGAGAGCTTCTAAAAAACACACCAAGTTTGTTCATATTCAATCCGGGTCCGGTGCTCGGTTCTCCCAATCTGCGCGGGTTGCAGTCGAGCCGCGTGCTCATTGTGGTAGATGGCGAGCGGGTGAATAATTCGCGCACAGAGATTCAAACGTTTGGTCCTTCGGTCGGCGCCTTCATCGAAACGTTCCAGATTGATACGGCCGAGGTCGTCGCGGGGACGGGGTCCTCGCTCTATGGAACGGATTCGTTGGTGGGAACGATTAACTTTACCTCCAGGGTACCGGCGCGTCCGAACCAGGGCTGGATTCTCGGAACGCGCTTTCAAGGGCTCTACAGCCAGAACGAGGATGGTCGTAAAGGGAATGTGACGCTGAACATTTCCAATCCGTGGGTCTCGTTTAATCTGTCGGGTTCGCTCTACCGATACGGCTACTATCACTTTGGCAACACAGGCGGGACCGTCCCATTGGCAGCCGTGCAGTTGCAGCAGGATTTCCTGAAATTCCTCTCCAACAGCAACGATAACCGGATAGATTTCGAGTTGTCGCAGGAATGGAACCGGCGATTTGTCAACCTCGGCGTTCCGGCCAATGCGACAGCCACAACCGTTTTTGGCACGCAGGCTCATGGCGCGACCGGGTTCTTCAACATCTGGGTGCATCCGCATTCGAACCATTACATTCGTTATAAGCAGATGAATACGCACCTGGGCAAATACGGCTATCCGGGCGAAGCTGTGCCCTGGCATCCTGAGTATTTCTTTGCTTCGTTTGATCGAGTGGATCGTTACGGCGTGCGCTATCAGGGGGTGGAACTCAATCGCGTGATTTCGCGGATCGCTGGCGGGTTTTATCGGCAGTATCTATACCGGCCTGGCGACAGCCTAACCTTCTTCCGCACCAGTCCGCCACGCGCGCCTGGAGGCCCGCTGACCACGCTGGACACGTACATTCGTCCGAGCGCGTTGACTTTCAGCAAGCAGGGCGTGAGAACTACCGGCTTCGATGTCAACGTCAATTTGCAACTGATTCCTCGCAACAACCTGCTGCTCGGTTATCAATTCTGGCGTGACCGTTCGGCTGACGAGTTCCAACAATGGCGTTACAACAGCACACGTGGCGGCACAGGTCGAGTCTTGTTGCCGTGGTCACCGTTGGATGGTTTTTTGTTGTCCGATGCGGGAAGCTTTGGCAAAGGGGTGCCGGATGGGTATACGCAGGAAGCAGCCTTTTTCCTGCAAGAGCAGTATGACGTAGCTCGCTGGCTGCGGCTGGAAGGGACGTTCCGCTATAGCCGCTTCAGAACGCAATTCCAGCCGTCTAATGGATTCCCACTGCCTGGCTTTGATATTGCCATCAACGGACCGTTTCCTGCCGGCATTGATGGGACCGGTGTGACGCCGCTGGCTGCGGTCATCAACAAGACAGGCAATGCTACATTTGATCGGAATGTCTACACGGGCAGTTTTGCCGTGATTGGACGGCCTCATCCGACGGTGAGTCTGTTTGGGCGGATAGGAAATAGCTTCCGCCAAGCGGCGTTGGTTGAGGCTGGGCTGTTTCGCGGATTTCCCTTTGGCACATTTGGTTTCATCTTTGTTCCCAATGGGAATCTGCGGCCGGAGCGCGGCGTCAACGTTGACACAGGAGTCAAGGTCAACAACCGATACTTCCGCGCTTCGCTCACATACTTCAACAATACGTACACAAACTTCATCGAGCAAACACCGCCCCTATTTCAAGCCGGCGGCCCCGGCTCATTGGCTCAGCGATTGGGCTTCCAGTTCCTGTTATGGGTGCAACGGCTCAACACAGGTCGGGCGCGCGTTCAAGGGCTAGAAACAGACTTCGACGTGCCGTTCAAATTGGGCGACCTCGCCAACCTGACCATCTCTGGGACGACCAGTTGGGGGCATGGCGAAGACCTGTTACCGACGCGCGGCCAGTTTGATTTTCTGGAACGCCAATTTCAGGCCAACGCGCGCGCGGGCAAGAAGCTGTTTGAATTTGGCGAGCGCACAACTGATGCGGCGGGCAGACCGGTCTTTTCCGATGTGCCGTTTGAGCGCGTGATCCCGTTCATGGCCACGTGGGCGGTTCGGTTGTCTGACAAACGGGATCGGTTGTGGACGGAATATGACGCGCGAACCCATACGCGCGTGAAGCGTCTAGACCCAGACATTCAGCCCAATTTTCTCCGACTCAATTATTTTGGTTGGGCTGGATTGGCCGGCAAGACGGTTCACAATTGGCGCAGTGGATACACCCATCGGGCGGAAAACTACAAGATGTCGTTCACGCTCTCGTTGGATAATCTGGGTAACAAATTCTACACCGATCCGTTCCAACGAGCGCCGGCGCGCGGTCGCAGCGTCATCTTTGGTGTTGTGCTCGAATCGTTTGATTTGTTCAAGGCATTTCAGTAAGCGCGGCCTGGATTCGTGATTCGTGATCCGTAACCCCTGTGGGGAAGTCCGAAGCACGAAACCCCAAGCCCCTGCGGGGAAATCCGAAATCCGAATATCGAAATCCGAAACGTTTCGGATTTGGGATTTCGTGCTTGGAATTTCCCTCGAAGAGGGCTTGGGATTTCCCTCGAAGAGGGCTACGGTCCACGGACGAAGGGGGCGCTAGGCTGATCCGTGTCAGCGCAAGACGCGCAAGAAGCAGATGCTCGTTGATGCTCCGCAGACGAGCTTAAAGCGGCTTGATTCACCAGCCGTGATGAAGGCAGCCGTCGTGCATCAGTTCAGCCGACCGTTGGTGGTGGAGCAAGTGCCTGTTCCATCACCGGCGAGTGGTGAGGTGCTGGTCAAGGTGGTGGCCAGCGGCGTCTGCCACACAGACTTGTCGGCGATTGATGGCTTGTGGCCGGTTAAACCCAGGTTGCCGTTCATCCCCGGTCATGAAATTGCCGGATATGTCGCAGCCGTTGGCTTGGGAGTGACTACGGTCAAAGAAGGCGACCGAGTCGGCGTAGCCTGGCTTCATTCAACGTGTGGTCGCTGTGATGAATGCCTCAGTGGACACGAGAACGTATGCGCGCATCAGCAAAACACCGGTTATTCGGTTGACGGCGGCTACGCTGAGTATGTCATCGCGCAGGCAGCTTACCTGGCGCATTTGCCGGCGGCGTTAGGATTTTTGGAATCGGCGCCGATTTTATGCGCCGGGCTGACGCCTTATCGGGGACTGAAAGAAACCGGTGCCAGGCCAGGCGAATGGGTCGTCATATTGGGTGTTGGTGGCTTAGGTCATCTGGCCGTTCAATACGCCAAAGCTATGGGACTGCATGTCGTCGCTGTAGATGTGGTAGATGAGAAGCTGGCGATGGCGCGTCAATTGGGCGCTGAGATCGCTATTCATGCGCTGCATCAAGACACCCGGCGTGAAGTGCGCCGACAGATTGGCGGGGCGCATGCTGTTCTAGTCACGTCATCGTCGCTCGCTGCTTATGAACAAGCAATCCATCTGCTCAGGCGTCGTGGAACGTGTGTCTTTATTGGGCTGCCTCAGGGTGAGTGTCCGGTTTCGGTGCATACGATGGTGGCTAAGCAGCTCACGCTGAAAGGCTCGACCGTCGGCACGCGAAAGGATTTGCAGGAAGCGCTCCAGTTCGCTGCTGAAGGAAAAGTGCATGGTTTGATCGAAGTGCAGCCGCTTGAAGCGATCAACGACGTGCTTCAACGATTGAGAGCCGGTCAGATTCACGGGCGCGTCGTACTCCAGATGGCGTGAGGTCGAATCAGATAGAGAAAGGTCACGCTCCAGGCGTGACACAGAAGAGGGAAGTGATGAGCGAGAAACTATCGGGCCAATGGGCAGTCTATGTTGGACAGCAGAAGGTGGGGCGTCTGTCAACGGTTGATCCCGATGGCACGCCGCATACCACGCCGGTGTACTATGCGCTGATGGATGGCGAACTCTATATGGGCACACAGCGAAACCGAAAGAAGTTTCGCAATATCCTCCGCAACCCCAAAGTGTGCTTCACGATTGATACCACAGAGCCAACCATCAAGGGGATTGTCATTCAGGGACGGGCTGAGATTATCGAAGACCCGGTCATGCATGAGCGGTTTCGCCAAGCGTTGATCTATCGCTACTATGGGCATCCGGATCATCCCGCTTGGCAATATATCCAGAGCCTTGGTCAATCGGTGTTGCTGAAGATCGTTGCTGAGAAGATTTTTCATTGGGAGTTTCCTGCCGAGTGATGAGCGCCGTTCGGTGTTGATCGAGCACGCGTGCAGTAACGGCGGCATGCTGGATTGGCGGGTGTATCATGGCCGCTTGTGCGGCTCATAGGAAATGAAGCCACAGATTGCACAGATTAGCACAGACGTGACGAACATGAGCTGTGAGACAACGAGTGAGTCAGGAGAACCGTTTCAGAGGATGAGGCATTCATGATCAGTGAAATCAGAACTGTGACGCTTCATGTGTCGCGGATGGATGAATCGCTGAGCTTCTACACGGCGTTCACCGGATGGCATCTGCGACATCGTTACCGAATGGGCGGCGAGCTGCTCAAGAAACACTGGGGCCTGCCGGATGAACGCGAGATTGAAGTGGCGTTGCTGTGCAATGAGCACAATCCGATGGCGGGCCAGCTTCGATTGATCCGGTGCGCCGGGGTTGAACCTCGCCCGATGCGAGACCATCAGCGTCCGTGGGATGTAGGGCTTTTTGGTGTCAATTTCATGGTTGCAGATATTCACGCTCGACTGGATGAGTTGAAACGCCGCGGCGCTCGCTTGCCCTCGGATGGTCCTGTTTCATACACCGCTGGCGACCGGCTCGTCAAAGAAGCGATGGTGCGTGGTCCTGACGAGGAGGCGATCATGCTCATTGAGGTCAATCCGCCGCGGCCGGAGCTGACACCGCCCGGTGAGGCCTACAGCGAAGTGGTGACCTGCCCGCAGGTCGTCCATGATGTGGATCGAGCCGTCGCCTTTTATCGAGACGCGCTCGGCTTGAGCGTCTGGCTGCGCACAGAGTTGTGCATGCCGGCCTTGGATGCGCTGATTGGCTTGCCGCCGGGGACGAGGCTAGGGTTAGTGTTGCTCACATCGGGCGAGAGCGTGACCGGCAAGGTGGAATTACTGCACTACCCGGAGCTTGATTCTCGACCATCAGGCGGGTTGCCGCGCACCGGTTATTGTATGCTGAGTTTCACGGCGGATGACCTCGATCACCTGGCGCACCGGCTCGCGGGCGAAGGCGTGCAGATTGTGGCCGCGCCGGAGGTTGTGGATTTCGGCCCAGAAGGCTCGTTCACTGCGATGAGCGTGCGGTCACCTGACGGCTTGTTGCACGAGTTCATTCAGCGTTGAGTGCGTGGTGGGGAAATCCGAAATCCCAAATCTGAAATCCCAAGCGTTTTGAATTTCGGATTTTGTGCTTGGGATTTCCCTCGGAAAGGGCTATGTCCACCGTTTTGGTCACTGGATCAAATAGAGGCTTAGGGCTGGAATTCGTCCGCCAGTATGCTGCTGACAACTGGCGTGTTCATGCCTGTTGCCGAAATCTGCAGGCGGCCGCAGAGTTGCAGGCGCTAGCAAAATCGTATCAACCGTTGATTGAGATTCATGAGCTGGACGTAACCGATTTCGCCGCGATCGACGCGCTGGCCGATAGGCTGCGGGGCACGGCAATTGATGTCTTGATCAACAACGCTGGCGTGTATGGCCCGAAAGTTCGCTCAGAGAATGATCCGCGACAACAGTTCGGCATGATGGACTATGACATTTGGTCAATGGTAATACGGACCAATACCATGGGGCCGCTCAAAATGGCCGAGGCGTTCATCGAGCACGTGGCCATGAGCGAGCAAAAAAAGCTGGTCTATATTTCCAGTTCATTAGGCTCGATCGCCAGAACCGATGGTGGAACCTATGCCTATCGTTCCAGCAAAGCGGCGGGCAATATGGTGATGGCGACGCTGGCTCGCGATGTCGCGTCGCGCGGTATCAGTGTGTTGATTTTCTGTCCGGGTTGGGTCAAGACAGCGATGGGCGGAAAGCACGCGCTGCTGGAGGCGTCCGACAGTGTGCGCCACGTGAGGCAGTTGATTGCTGAGGCGACAATCGAGCAATCGGGGAGGTTCATTCACTATGATGGCGAGCCGCTGCCGTGGTAAGTCGGGCGCTCGGGTGACGTCGGACAGGCCGAAGATAGTGGGTCAACGGACTCAGGGATGTCGCCTGCAAGGCCAGCAGCAATAGACCTAATATTGGTGGCGTGGTTCACGAGCCTTGTTGCGGAGATGAGCGATGACTGAACGGGAACGATTGCAAGCGATTGCTGGTGTTTGGTTGGGCACGTACACGCATCTGACGCCTGATGGCACAGTGTTGGATCGGTATACCAGTCGGCAGGAGTGCCGGTTGGAAGGCGACCAGTGGTATGAACGCATCATTTACAGAGTTGGCACAGATGAGCAGCAAACGTTCGATTTTCGCGCGCGTTTCGTGGGCGAGGAGTTGGTGTTTGAAGACGCTCAATTGCATGGTCAGACAACTCGCGTCAGCGATGACGTTTCGATCTTTGATTACTACTGGAAGGACCGGCCTCACATCCGCATCGTTGAGACGATTGTGGTCAGTCGGCCTGATCGAAAATCGCGCATCTGGCAAACGTTTGAGCACGGCCAGTTGGTCAAGGTGACCATCATTGACGAGCGCCGAAGCGATGAGCAGCCAGCCATCTGGTATTAAGGGCGGAAGATTGCATGGGCCAATTTCAGCATCTATATGGCAAGCTCTCCTACCGCCAGAAAGCGACAGGTCGCGAGCGGGGGCGCGAGTTTTGGTCATTGACGCGCAATCGCGATGGAACACGCACGATGAGGTGTTTATCCATGACCGATGACTCCGCGTTTGTTCGTGATGCAACCTATACGCTTGGTCTTGATCATCGGCCCGCTGATGTGTTTGTTCGCTTGCAGGTCGCTGATCAATTTGTTGGCGCTGGTTATTTTCGTGTTGACGGAGATCAGCTTCATGTCGTCGCCGATGGCGCTGCGTTCGGTCGCGCTGTTCAGACGCTACAGGTGCCCCGGCTGTTTCACATTGAGACCCATGCGGTGATGTTGGATGGTTGGTTCTGTTGGTGTCTCGACCTGTCGCAACCCGGCGAGCAGCAGGTTGTCCACTACAATACTTCGACGCGGTGGAATGGCATCGATGGCCCGCTTGGGCGATTGGAAGCGATCTCTGCAACCATCATCGGCGATGAGCAAATTCGCGTGCCGGCGGGCACATTTCAGGCGACCCACTTTCGCCTCACATCCGGCGAGAAAAGCATTGCTCCAGCCGACCTGTGGGTGACCGGCTCCGACCATCTGTTAGTGAAGTACGATTGGAATGAATTCGGTCTGGAGTACATCCTTGAATCACTGGCTCCCGAAGGCGCGTCCTAGAAGAGTGGTTCATATCGTCGGTGAGGACGCGGGAGAAAAGATGAAGAACAAGCACAGATTCACTGCAAGCACAGATTCACTGATTGACCAATTGAAAATCTCTTCGTCAGTGAATCTGTGTCTGCGTTTTCGGAGTAGAAAATGAGCAAACTGCATTTTGTGTTGATGTCTCTATTTCTGTTGTGTTGCGCTGAGAGGATAAGCGTTTATGGGCAGGTGACCGAATGTGACCGGCTGGCCGCGCATCCGTCTGATCCAGACAAGCTGACCGAGGGCGTAGCCACAGCGACGCTGATGCAGGCGCTGGCGCCGGCCATTGCGGCGTGTGAGCAAGCGGTGACCGCCGAGCCTGACAATCCTCGTCTGAACTATCAACTGGGGCGCGTCTTGTTCTACAACAAAGAATATGCTCGTGGCTTCCGCTATGTGGAGAAAGCCGCTGCGCTGGGGTATCGTCAAGCTCAATTCGTGGCCGGTTTGATTTACGCTGACGGACAAGAGGGATTCATGAAGCCAGACCATTGCCGTTCGCTTCCGCTTTGGCAACAGGCTGCCGATCGCGGCCACTATGCCGCCGAAGTGAGCTTGAGCCGGAATTACCTGCGCGGCGTCTATGATCGGTGTGATGCCCAGTTGAAGCGGGAGGCAATTGTCGGGTATCTGCAGTCAGCCAGCAAGAAGACGAAGAGCTATTATGAAAAGCTGTTAGTCGAATACCTGCTTGAGCAAGCAGAGAAGAGCAAACGCAAGCGATGAGGCTCATCAGTATGAGATGGCGCGCGATTGTGTTACTCATTGGGATAACGATGTGGGCCATGCCCACGCAGGCGGATCGCCTGACGATCGGCGGCATCTACGAAGTCTGCATTGGCGTGACCGACCCGATTCCTCAGCTTCGATATTGGGAGCTGTTTGGCTATCGCATTGGGGTGAGTGGCCACTTCAGCGCCTCGCAGGCGAAAGCATTGTACGGCGTGGATTCTGCCCTACGCTCCATCCGGCTCTATCATCAGGAGGCTGATCATGGGTTGGTGCGGTTGATGGTGTGGGAGCGGCCGGTCAATGAAGGTCTTGGCCTGGCGAAGATGTTAGCGCCGGGAAGCCGGTGGACGTCTACGCTGACCAAGGATGTGTTGGACCTCTTCAACCATGCTGAAGCGGCTGAGCGGGCTGGCTATCCAATTAAAATTGTGCCGCCTCAGTATTCAGAGATTTACGATTTTGGTAAAGCTGAACCGTTTGTCGGAAAACTGATGGGTGTGCGCGAGCTGATCGTTTTGCAGCCACTGACGCGAAATATGTTCTTCCAACGATTTGGTTACGATTTGCCGCATTATGGCCGAGTCAATGAAGCCGCCAAATTCCGCGCCAGCCAGATCACGCATGTTGGTTTGGTCTTTCAGAGTGACAATCCCGATGACGCTACGTTTTATCGTGACGTGCTCGGCCTGAAGCCCCAGAGCCTGGAACGGCATGTAACCTACCACACGCTGGATGAATCCTCACGACGACTCTACGGCATGCAGCCAGGCGATCAGTATTTTGGCTCAACGTTTGATAATCCGCGCTCGGGATCACGGCCTGAAGAAGCCATCTCAGGGCGACTCCTGCTCAGGCGAATTCCAACCGCTGTCAAGGAAGAAAACCTCATGCACCGATCCAAGCCAGGCTGTTTAGGCTTATCGCTCTACACCTATCGAGTCGCTCCGCTTGAGTCCTATCACGAACGTGTCAAAGCCAGTCGCGCCTCCGGCGTCACGCCGATCATGGTCAACGAATTCGGCGAACGCAGTTTCTCGTTCGTGGCGCCGGATGGACACTTCTGGACGCTGATAGAGACTGAGTCTACGGCGAGATAGTTTCGGGCGATTGATTGCCATGCGGAACCCCTGCGGGGAAATCCGAAATCCGAAGCACGAAATCCCAAGCCCTCTTCGAGGGAAATCCGAAATCCGAAATCCGAAATCCGAAACGTTCGTATTTGGGGTTTCGTGCTTCGGATTTCCCCGCAGGGGCTTGGGATTTCCCTCGAAGAGGGTGTGGTGGTTTTCGTAGTCAAATCGTTTTCATCATGTCATGATGAGTGAGGTACTCTTCAATGCTCGAACCCCTGCTGAGATTCATCATGATCGTCACGATCGCGGCGCACGACTTGGAAGCCGTCGAACGAGCATACCGTCAGTATTTCAACTACCAGGTCGTGGCTCGCGGCAAAGTCACCGCAGCTTTAGCCAGAGCGTGGGGCGCGCCGAACGTAGTTGGTCGGCGTTATCTCTTGTTGCAGCCGGAGAGCGGCCAGCCGGTCTACTTGCGTTTCATTGAGATGCCGCTGGTGCCCGGCTATGAGCCGCTGCGCACATTCGGATGGAATTGCACAGAAATCCTCGTCAAGGATGTTGACCGGCTGGCGCATCAATTGGAGGGGTCGCCTTTTCGCATCATTGGGCCGCCGAGAAATCTATCTTCGGACGAGAACATTCGCGCAATGCAAGTGCTTGGCCCGGCCAATGAGGTGCTGTATCTGACGCGGATCATTCCCGGCGCGTCAGGCTTCAATCTAGGCAGCGCGCAGACGGACGTAGATCGCGTCTTCATCGTGGTGCTGGGCGTCAAGGATATTGAGCAAGCAACACGGTTCTATCGTGAGCAGTTCAACATGCCGACAACGAAGCCGATGGGCGTGCGTATGTCAGCTTTATCTAAAGCGCACGGGCTTGATCCTGAGCAATTACATCCGCTCGCGATTGTGCAATTCGTCAAAGATTTTTTGATCGAAGTTGACCAGTATCCTGCGTCGGCGACAGAGCGGCCACAGCGAGCAGGTGATATGCCGCCGGGCCTGGCGATGGTTTCGTTCATTGTGAACTCGCTCGATTCGTTGCGCGTCAAGTTTGTGGCTCCGCCGAAGAAGATCAATACAGCCCCATACGATGGGCGGCGCGTTGCTGTCACGGTTGGACCATCGGGTGAATGGATCGAGCTGGTTGAAGATCGCCGGTTCAAGTCCGAATGAAGCTCAGTAGCATGCCCAAGCGCCGAAGCCCCTGCGGGCAAATTCCAAGCGCGAAACCCGAAATCCGAAACGTTTCGGATTTCGGATTTGGAATTTCGGATTTCCCTCGAAGAGGGTTATGGAGCTTCTCTATGACATTCTGAAGGCGATTCACATTCTGATGGCGGTTCTGTGGTTAGGAACCGACATCGGGACATTTGCTTCGTTTCGGCGTATGCGCGACGCGACGCTCTCGGTTTCAACGCGGCTTTCGATGAGTCACCTTTCAGACTTGCTCGATATGGGGCCGCGCTCAGCATTGGTGATTCTGTTGATGCTGGGCTTGTACATGACGCATCTGGGTGAGTTCGGCTTGAGCGGCCCGACAGGCAGTCTGCTGGCGCAAGTGAGCGCCTTGATCGGCTTGTTGTGGCTTGCTGGTGTATGGCATCAATACTGGGTGACGCATCCGCCTGCCGGTCAGACGCGGTCGCCTGCGCATGTTCGGTTTCAACGCGCCTTTCGCACGTTTGATATTTACTGGCGCGTTGGCGTATCGCTGGCGCTGGCGCTGCTTGCGGTTGCTTCATTGGCCGGCGCGGGGCCGTTCCGCTCAGCGTGGCTGGCGTGGAAGTTAATCCTGTTTGCCGGTATTGTGGCGTGTGGCGTTGGCATCCGCATCGTGATTCCCCGCATTGTCGCCTGCATGAGCGACATTGCTGCCAATGGTTCGTCGCCCGAACGTGAAGCGAGGTTGACACAGGTGGCGCGACCGGCGCAGATGTTCGTATGGAGCATCTGGTTACTACTGATCTTGATCAGTTGGTTGGCTGTGGCCAAGCCGGAATGATGCAACGCAGCAGCCAGGCCTCGGGCATCTTCGCGGCCTGCTCTCGTCCTAGTGGTGGCCAAGCCGGAATGATGCAACGCAGCAGCCAGGCGCCATGAGGCCCTGGGGGTAAACCCCCGCCGGGAGAAATCCGAAATTCGAAGCACGAAATCCCAAGCCCCTGCGGGGAAATCCGAAGCACGAAACCCCAAATCCGAAACGTTTCGGATTTCGGATTTAGGATTTCGGATTTCCCTCGAAGAGGGCTTGGGCTTTCCCTCGAAGAGGGCTGATGTTTGATTCATTTGTTTTGCTCAAGACCGCTCACATTCTGCTGCTGGCCACCTGGTTGGGCGTGGACATTGGCGTGCTGGCCTGCGGTTGGTTGATTGGTCGGCATCAATCGTCTGTTGAAACGCGCGCGCAATTCGCTCGTTTGATGGTCTGGCTGGGGCTGTGGCCGGCGCTGAGTCTGGTGTTGACGGTGCTGGTCGCATTGGCGCTTGTATTCGTGGGACGTTTGGGGTTCGTGGGATGGCCTGCGGATACAACCGCTCAATGGATGCAGTGGCTGGCTGCGCTGACGTTTCTCTGGTTGATTGCAACTGTGACCGCGTTTGCTCTCAACGTTCGTGATGCGGGCGTCGCGTGGTTGCGAACGTGCCAGCGCGGTTTCATCTGGTTCGATACATTGCTTCGTTGCGCTGTGGTGATTGGCTTTGCTTGGCTCGCGCTGAGAGCTTGGCAGGACGAAACACTTCTTTTTCTCGACTACTTGCGATGGAAATCATTGATCTTTGCCGGTGTGGTCGCCTGCGGCCTCTGGGCGCGATTTGCGTTAAGAGAATTCCTACCGACGCTCTCAATCATTGCGCAACAAGGCTCAACAGAGGAGCTGGAAAAGCGACTCACTCGCCAGATGCGAGCAGCGACTGTTCCTATGCTGATCAGTTGGGCTGGCCTCGTGGCCAATATCTTTATCGCTGTGATCCAATTTTGAGGCTCGACACAAAGAAGCTGTTCATCGCGCCGGCAGCGACATTCAGAAACGATGAGACTGGAGCGCCGGCGGGAACGCTTGGAGCACATTTAATGTCTCAGTTGGGGCAGCACGTGTTCGCCAAGCAGTGTCACCGTGCGCATGGCCAGCGCCAGCGGCATATCGCCCGGCGAGATGCGCAGGTTGAAATGGGTCACGCCGGCAGCTTGATACTTTCGGATGCTTTCTAAAACTGTCTGTGGGCTGCCGCAGAAGTAGATGTCGTCGCCGACGGCTTCGAATAGATCAACACGGCGCGGATCGAGCGGTTGGCCGCTTGCGTCGTGGATCATGCCGAATTGAGCGTAGAAATGGAGCACCTGACTGATATAGGGTCTTCCTTCGTGTCGAGCTTGCTCGTCGGTCTCGGCCACGAATGCCGTGCGGTTCATCGCCACGACTGCCGATGCCGGGTCTCGACCCTGCGCTGCGAGAAAACCTCGATAGCGTTCGATCTGCGTCTTGATCAGTTGGAAGTGGTATTGTGTAGCTGCATACCAGCCGTCGGCCAGCGTGGCAGCGCGCCCGACCGAGCGGCGAATTTTTCCTCCAACCCAGATCGGCGGGCCGCCAGGTTGCATCGGAGCGGGATAGAGGCGGCCCTTGACGTTGAAATGGGTGCCATGAAACCCGTCGCCGCCTGCCCACAGCGTTTTCAACAGCGTGAGCGCTTCATCCATCCGCGAGCCAACTTCGTGGTATGGGATGCCGTAACGTTTCATCAACGCGGGCGAGCCAGCTCCGACGCCCAGCACGAATCGGCCGCCCGACAAGTGATCAAGCAACGCGACGTCGTAGGCTAGATGCAGTGGATGCCAGAGCGGCAAGAGCAGCACGCCGGTGCCCAGTCGTAGTCGCGTGCTGCGGGCCAGCGATGCCAGCACCAGCAAAGGAGATGGCACGTGCCCTGGCTCTGGAACCGATGGACGATTTTCGCCAGCCCAGACCGATTCGAATCCCAGTTGTTCGGCTAGAGTGAGCAATTGGACGTACTCGTCTAATCGCTGATGAAGTGGTTTGGAGACGCTCCAAAAATCCAATGCCAGTCCGAAGTGAATGCTCATGACCTGCTCTCCGATTCGTGATTCGTGGCAGTGAAGCCACAGATTACACAGAGTAGCACAGAATTCGTGATTAGTGATCCGTAACCCCTGTGTGGAAATCCGAAGCACGAAACCCGAAATTCGAAACGTTTGGGATTTCGGATTTAGGATTTCGGATTTCCCTCGAAGAGGGCTGTGGAAATCCGAAGCACGAAACCCGAAATTCGAAACGTTTGGGATCTCGGATTTAGGATTTCGGATTTCCCTCGAAGAGGGCTTCGTGGAGGTCGTTTCATGCTTAGTCAAATTCGTTTCACCACGCTCAGCGTTGCCGATCTGGAGCGTGGCCTGACGTTGTTTCGCGATGTCATGGGTATGGAGGTGATTGCGCGACAAGAACTCTTCGGCCCAGAAATTGAAAAGTTGTGGGGACTGCCGACGTTCATGTCAGCTCAATCGGTCATTTTGGGAAAGCCTGGCGTCTCCGGTTCACGCATACGGCTTGTGCGATTCGAGCCAGTCTCAGAGGTGATCATCCGTGAGAAAGCAGAGCCGTGGGATACAGGCGCAATCAAGATTGTGGATTTTATGGTGAGCGATTTTCAGCAAGCGGAGCAAGCGTTGCTGAGTCATGGCTGGCAATGGCGCACGTCACCGCAGCGGTACGCATTGCCCAACAATGAGGGTGAATCGCTTGAAGGGCACATCAATGGGCCTGACGGGACGATACTGGGCGTGATTCAATTGTTTGGCGTGTCGCGCTCCAAATATGTGGAGGTGGCCGATGAGACGTTGTTCAGCGAGATGGCGACGACGTCATATCTTGTGCCGGACCTCAATCAAGCATTGGCGTTCTATAGCGGCGCGCTAGGCCTGCGGGTGACCGATGACGTGACGATCAATCAAGCTGAGCTTCAGCGGTTGATCGGCCTGCCGACAGGGGTCAGTCTCAGAATGGTGTTGCTGGGATCAGAGCAGGGCAAGTCAGGTAAAATCGGATTGCTTCAGTACCAAGGCATCACGGGCGCTTCATTGGCTGAGATTTCCAAGCCGCCACATCGAGGTGCCCTGCTGATTTCGTTTGAAACTGATGCGCTTGATCACGTGTACGACACGTTGAAACAGAGCGGTGCACAAATCATCTGCTCGCCGGTTCAAGTGGAGATTGACCCTTATGGCCCTGTCAGCGCCATGACGGCCAAGGCGCCCGATGGTGTGATGTTAGAATTTTTCCAGCGTCAGTAAACCACACATGTCAACACTGCCTGAACATGCCGTGACGACCCGCCCGCCGTCATCTGGATGGACGCCCATGTGGTCACAGATTCGCGGATATCCGCTGCGGGTGTTCTTCATCTGTCTGATTGGCGTGAGCCTGGAGAATATGGACCAGGCGTTATTCCAGTTTGTGCTGCCGCAGATCGTCCGTGAGTTTGGCTGGAGCGTGGCGCAAGTTGGATGGTACACAGCGTTGGTATTTGTGTTGGCCGGTTCAGGCATTGCTGCGTTGGGCGTGTTGACCGATCGCATCGGCCGAAAAGCGGTCTTCAGTTTATCCATGCTGGTCGGCTCATTATTTGTGACGGCGATGTACTGGGCGCATCACACGGTCACGTTGCTGATGCTGCGCACGCTGGGATTTGCGATGGGCGGCATTCAGTCGCCTGTTGTGGGAACGATTGTGGTGGAAGAGTCGCCGCCGCGTTATCGCGGGTTGCTATCAGGCATCTTGCAAATTGGGTATCCGCTGGGCTGGTTTTTGGCGTCGCAATGTTCACTGCTGGTGCTTTGGTTGGTCGGGCAGCAAGCGTGGGAAGCGGGCGCGTGGCGCCGTGTGTTTTTCGTCAGTTTGCTAAGCATTCCCTACATGTGGGTCATCCACAAATACCTGAATGAGACAAAAGCCTTTCTAGCGGCCAAGGCGCGTCGCGCGGCCTCCGTTGCGGACCCGGTTGGCGGCAATCCGGCTGAGCGTCCGGCGCGATGGTCGGACCTGTTCAGTCCAGAGCTGCGATTTAAGACGGCGATGCTATTTTTCGGCGAATTCTTTCACGTGTTCGCGTATGGGACGACGATTTTGCTGAATTTGTACTTCCAAAAAGCGCGCGGGTGGAGTCCGGCTGAGGCCATTGCGCTGGTGGGTTTGTCGTATGGAGTCGGCTCGATTGGTTACATCGTGGCGGCCATCGTGGGCGAGTTCTTCATCAAGCGGCGGAACGTCATTATCCTGTGGGCGTGGTTAGGATCGTTGGCGTTTGCTTCGATGATCTGGCTGACTGATCAGTGGTGGACAACGGCTGTGAGCTACTGCCTGATGACGATCTTCTTCTATGGCACGACGGCGGTGAAGTTCACGTTCATTGCTGAGAATTTTCCTACGCGGCTGCGGGCCACTGGTGTCACCTTTGCTGGCTCGCTGGCCGTCAACTTGGGCATTGCGTTTGGGCCGCTGGCGCTCACGCAGGTGACGACATGGCTAGGGGGCGACCTCAACGCGTGGAATATCGCCTACACGGTGTGCGGCATCCTCGCGATTTTCGTCTCTGGCATGTTCTTCCTCACGCTTTCGGCCGACCCGACTGGCCTCGACGAGGGATAATGGCATGCAGCCTGAGCGGGCACCATTTAGATCACAATGCCGGCGCGCCATCGCGCTTGCTCAGAGGCGCGCGCATCGAAATCCATTTTCGGCCGTCGCACGCCCTTGAGTCGTTTGAAGTCAGCCGGCATGTCATCCCAGAGTTTGTTGCTGATGATCATGGTATGACATTCGCCCGACTTCAGCCGCTTTTTCAGGTCGTTGATGGAGGTAAACGCAATCACTTTGAACAACACGTCCTTGTGCGCGAAGCCGCGTTGATAGTTGTTCAGGATCAGGCCGCCATAGCTAGCAAAGTCATGCTCGTCCAACACGATTTCGACGACTGAACCATCAGGGATGTGCTGGATCTCTTCGATCATGGCTTCGTTGAATTTTAGCGCCACTGGGATCACCTCAGCGTTCAGCCGGGCCGCCTGAGCCGAGACCTCACCGTAGCGATAGTAGCTGGTGAACAATTTGAGGTTGACGTCAGCGGCGACTGCTTCCAGTGAGGGAACCTGATGGGTCGCCAACCCGATAATGCTGATTTGCCACGCTTGACTGATCTGCGCTGCCCGGTCTTGGGCCAGCGGTTCCGTCGTGTCCACGTAGTAGAACCGTTGATGGAGGCGCTCCTGTTCCAAGGCCATCTGATACAACATACGGGCGAGCGACGAGGCGACAATCCCAGCCGCGCTGGCTTTGGCGAGCGTTTCTTGGCAGAGTCGTTGGCTGCGCTTGGCCAGCGAGAGATCGGACGGATACGAAAGGTCATTGTGAACGATGACGCCTTTGCCGTGCTTGAGTTTGAGGATGCCGTACTCTTCCAATTCCAGATAGGCGCGCCGCACGATGTTACGGCTCAGACCAAGTTCCTTTTCCACATCGCGGATCGAGGGCAGCGTGTCGCCGGGGCGGAGTTGACCGGTGAGCAGCGCCAGTTTGATGCGATCGCTGATCTGGACATGCGCCGGAATATGACTGTAGGGTTCCAGGTAAAACTTAACGCTCATGGAAATGATTCACCATCCTTTTGTGAGTTGACAACCTCGCTCGATTTACAGCATAATGCCGCCTGTCTGAATTTTGAAACAATTGTATAAAGACGAGGGAACATTGCAACAACTCGCATGTCACAATGCTTCTTGGTGTTGGCATCGGCAACATTTTGCGGATTTGCCTGTCATTTGTCCAGTCATCGAATCACTGGCGTTCAACGCCCCCGTGGTTTGTATGAAAGAAAAATGGGAGGAATTGGTATGAGGCAAACTCGTATGCGGCAAGTTATGAAAGGCGTGTTCATCGTTGTGTTGGGGTTGATCGCTGTGGCCTATGGCGGCCCCGACGTGTTGGCGCAACGAACGACAGCCAATATCGAAGGAACGGTGACAGACCCGAAAGGGGACGTGGTGGTTGGAGCGAAAGTCACGGCGCGGAATGTCGCCACCAATCTTGAGCGGTCCGTGGTGACGAACGAAAGTGGCTCCTATTCGCTGCCGTTTCTTCCGATTGGCACATACGATCTGACAATCGAAGCGCCGGGCTTTCAGACGGAAGTCCGACGTGGCATCACATTGCAGATTGAACAGACAGCCCGGCTCAACATTGAACTGCGAGTTGGGGCTCCAACGGAGACCGTCGAGGTGACGGCGGCGCCGCCCTTGACAGACACAGCCACGCCGACCATTGGCGATGTCATCGAAAATCGCCGGATCGTTGAACTGCCGTTGAACGGGCGCAACTTCATTCAGCTTTCCTTGCTAGCTCCCAATACAGTACCGCAGAACGAAGGTGGCAACGGCGGATTTGATACAGCCAGCTCTGGCAACGTGGGATTTGTCGTCAACGGCGGACGCAATGATCAGAACGCTTATTTGATTGATGGCATTCAAGCGCAGGATCACTACTTCAACACGGTGACCATTACGCCATCCATTGAGGCCATCCAGGAATTTCGCGTGCTGCAAAATTCCTATTCGACTGAATACGGGACCTACGCCTCAGGTCAAGTCGTCATCGCCACCAAATCAGGCACCAACAGCATTCACGGTTCAGCCTTCCACTTTTTGCGGAATGACAAACTGGATGCGAAGAACTTTTTCGATCTACCCAATCGTCCGATTCCGGCGTTTCGCCAGAACAACTTTGGTGGGAGCATCGGTGGGCCGTTCGTCAAAGACCGCACATTCTTTTTCTTCACGTATGAAGGGCTGCGCGTCCGCAAGGAAGAGACTGTACTGTCGGCATTGTTGACGGCTGAGGAGCGGCAAGGCCTGTTTCGCGATCCGGTGAGAAATCCGGCAACGGGTCAGAATTTCCCCACCGTCACCGTTGGTGGCCGCACGTTCTATCAAGTGCCTATTGCGCCGATAGCGCGGACGATCATTGATCGGTTCTTCCCGGTGCCGAATTTGCGGCCTAACGAGCGCGGCCTCAATCACGTGTCGGTCAGCCCGCGCATTGAAGATCGCGATCAAGTGGTCGTTCGTGTGGATCACCGGTTCACGGCGCAGAATACATTCTTCGGCCGGTACATCTGGGGGCGTGGCGACCAGAGCTTGCCGTTTGCCGATAATATCTTGACATTCGATCCGCCGCCCCCGCCAGGATTCGCTACGCCGATTGAAGACGACAGCCAGAATCTGGCGCTCGGCTTGACGACGGTCTTCACCGACCGCGTGGTCAATGAGCTGCGGCTGGGCTGGAATTTTTATGACGGCAAGCGCACGGCCTCCAACACGGATGTGAACTTCGCTCGACTCAACGGCGTGAATCAAGAGATTGCCGTGCGCGACCGTGGTTTTCCGGCCTTCACCGTGCCGACCCTTTCTCAGTTTGGCGACTCAGATGTGTTCAATCCGCTGTTCCGCAAGAACAATGAGTATCAGATTTCCGACAGCCTGGCCTGGACACGAGGCAATCATACGCTGAAGTTCGGCGCCGATTACCGGCATGTTCGGTTTGACACGCTCTCGAATTTCTTCACTCGTGGCTTCCCGCAGTTCGGCAGCGGGTTTTTGTCGGTGACCGGCGATGCGCGCGCTGATTTTCTGTTGGATCGGCCGTTTGCTATCGTCAAATTGCAAGGCGACACGACCGGCAATTTCCGCACCAATTTGTTTGGCGTGTTCTTTCATGATGAATATCGAGCGACGCGCCGGCTGACGTTGAACTACGGGCTTCGCTATGAGGTCTTCCCGCCAATCTACGAAATCAACAACCGGCTGGCCGTGTTCGATCAATTCACCGGAGAGATCGTGCTGGCCGGCGATACGTTGCCGCCGGAGGTCAATGGTCGGTTCGTCACGGAGTACAACACGCTGCTGCGTGCTCTTGGCTTGCCGCCGGTGAAATTTGTCACGGCGAAGTCGCGTGGTTTGGGTCGCTCTGTCACGCGGACGGATTTCAGAAATTATGCGCCGCGACTTGGGCTTTCCTACGACGTGTATGGGACCGGCAAGACGGTGCTACGCGCCGCCTATGGCATTTACAATGCGCTTCGTGATTGGTCAGCATCGTCCGATTCGCGCAATTTGTTGCCGTATACGGTTCAGCTTGTGCTGTTGGATTTTGCCCGATTTGGCGCGCCGTTGCCGCCGCTCCGATATGCTGACGCTTACGGTCCTGTGTCGGATCCGCACAACATTCCCATCAGCGGCATCAGTCCGCAGATTGATATGCCGATCGGCTATGTGCAGAACTACACGTTGAACATTCAGCAACAACTGACTCCCAACATGGTCTTGGAGATTGCCTATGTCGGGTCTACCGGCATCAACCTGAATCGGCTGACCACGGGTAATCCAGAGAACATCGTCACGGGCGTGCGTCCTGTGCCCAATTTCAGCTTCTACATTCAGGAGGCCAGCGGCGCGACGAGCACCTATCACAGCGGATTTGTGCGGATGGAGCGGCGCTTTTCACGCGGGCTGGCCTTTGTTGGTTCTTACACCTATGCGAAGGCCATTGACACGGTCTCGTCAGCGCGAGAAGAGGGCGGCGCGCCGACGCGTGAGCAGGACGCGCGTTGTTTGCGCTGTGAACGTGGTCGGTCCAATTGGGATGTACGCCATCGGTTTGTGGCCAGTTTTCTGTATGATCTGCCGTTTGGGCCGGGCCGAGCTTGGGCCGGCGACGCCAAAGGGGCGGCTGCCAAGATCATTGGCGGTTGGCAAATCGGCGGCATCGTTTCGTTGAATACCGGACAGCCGTTGACGCCGCAGCACCCGCTTGGCGCAACTGCCGGTTTTCGGTTCCCGCGCCCGGATGTGGTGGGCAATCCAAACTTGCCGGCTAGTCGGCGCGACCCGGCCAGGTGGTTCGATACGACGGTCTTCCGGGCGCCGCCTGTGAGCCCGCAAAGCGGGCAAGCGTTACCGGGCAGCGCCGGGCGCAACATCATTGACGGTCCGGGATTCCAGCAGGTGGACTTCACCATTCAGAAGCTCACCAACATCACAGAGACCGTCGGGATTCAATTTCGCGCCGAGTTCTTCAATCTGTTCAATCATCCGAATTTCAATCTGCCGGATCGCGTGTTCATTCCCGGCCCTGACGGGCGCAACATCAACCCTAACTTCGGGGTGATCACTACGGCGAAGAACTCGCGGCAGATTCAATTCGGCTTGAAATTGATCTTTTAGGACGGTTATCGAGGCATTTGATTAGTCGTCATCTTGACACAGGCAACAATGATTGCTATTGATGTCGGGACACAATAGGGAGGTGGTATGGCATATCGCGTAGGCATTGACGTGGGTGGCACGTTCACTGATGTGCTGTTATTCAACGAGAACAACGGTGAGATGATCCTGGCCAAGACGCCTTCAACGCCGCACGATCAATCCATTGGTGTGCTCAATGGAATTCGCAAGGTCGCTGCGCTGGCCAACATTGATGCGAGCGAGATTCGCTTGATTTTGCACGGAACGACGGTGGCCACCAATGCTGTGCTTGAGGGCAAGGGCGCGCGCGTGGGGTTAATCACCAACGCCGGATTTGAGCAGATTTTGCACGTGGCGCGTGGACAGACGCCGGGGCCGCTGGCTGGCTGGATTATCATGATCAAGCCAGAGCCGCTGGCGCCGCTTGAACTGACGCGAGGCATCTCGGCTCGGATGAATGCGCGTGGCCAGGAAACCAGCCCGCTTGATGAGGCCGAGGTGCGGCGCTACGTCAAAGAGCTACACGACGCCGGCATTGAAGCGCTGACCGTGTCACTGATCAATTCCTATGCAAACCCAGCGCATGAACGACGGGTCAAGGAGATCGTTCATGAGATGTATCCAACATTGCCAGTGACGATCTCGACCGACATATTGCCGGAATTTCGCGAGTACGAACGGACGTTGACAACAGTGATGAATTCCTACGTTCGGCCCAAAATGGCTCATTACTTGAATGGTATCAAGAACAAGTTGAAGGAAGCCAAGCTGGAGCCGACGGTCAACATTGTGCGTTCTGATGGCGGCGTGATGAGTTTGGAAGGAGCGGCGGAAAAACCGGTGGCGACGTTGATGTCGGGTCCGTCAGGTGGCGTGGTCGCGGCTAGCTATATTGGCGAGTTGGCCGGTTACAAGAATGTGTTGTCGTTTGACATGGGTGGCACGTCAACGGACGTGGCCATTAGCTTTGGCGGCACGCCCAATGTGGTGCGGGAGACGCGCATTGGGTATTACCCGGTGAAAGCCTCTACGGTGGATGTGCAGAGCGTCGGCGCTGGCGGTGGTTCGATTGCTCACGTGCCCATCACGGGCGCGCTGCGCGTGGGTCCGCAAAGCGCCGGCGCAGACCCTGGACCGGCCTGTTATGGCATGGGCGGAACCGAACCGACGGTGACCGATGCCAATCTGGTGCTCGGTCATTTGCCGCCAAAACTGTTGGGCGGCGAGATGGAATTAAATGTTGAGCTGGCTCGGCAAGCCGTGCAAAAGATCGCCGATGCGCTGGGCTTGGGCTTGTACGAAGCGGCGCAGGGCATCATTGACATCGTCAACGAAAACATGTTCGGGGCGCTTCGGTTGGTGTCCGTGCAGCGAGGCTATGATCCGCGCGATTTCGCGTTGGTAGCGTTTGGCGGCGCTGGCCCGCTTCACGTCAACGCGTTGTCGCGGTTGGCCGGCTCCTGGCCAGCCATTGTGCCGCCGACGCCGGGTGTGTTGTCGGCGTTGGGATTTCTCCACTCAGACATCAGGAATGAGTTTGCTCAGACTTGCATTCGCACGCTCGACAAAATTGACTGGCAAGAGATCAAACAGAGCGCTTTGCACCTGGAGGAACAGGCGCGCCAGTGGCTGAGCAGCGAGGGGATTCCGCCGGAGCGTCAGCGCGTCGAGTTTGAAGTGGATTTGCGCTACTATCGTCAGGGTTATGAATTTCCGATTCGAGTCAGTCCCGAACAGTTTGATTCGGCTGGCGGCATTGATAAGCTGATCGCCGATTTCAAGGAGATTCACGAGCGCAATTACGGCTTCAATATTGACTCGCTCATCGAAGTGGTCAACGTGCGCGCGGTGGCCATTGGCGAGGTCAAAAAAGTGGAGTTGAAGAAATTTGATCTGGATAGTGAAGATGCCTCCAAAGCCGTTGTCGAGGAGCACGCCATTCATTTTCAGGGTGGTTCATTGCCCACGCTGATTTATGATCGCGAGAAGCTGCGGCCGGGTAACGTCATTAAAGGACCGGCCATCATCATGCAGACTGATTCGACGACGGTGATCTTGCCGGATCATTACGGAAAAGTTGATCCGTATCTGAACATCCTGATCAGACCGAATGGTTCATGAGGCGGCCGGCGCCCGAAAGGCCATGCGCTGTTCGGGCGCTGCCCTGGCCATTTATCGCTTGCCCGGAGAGGTGTTGATATGAACACGAATGGAAACAAGCTCGACAAAATCACGCTCGACATCATTGAAAACGCGTTGCGCAACGCGCGCAATGAGATGGATGCGGTGTTGTTCCGTTCGGCGATGTCGCCGGTGATCCGCGAGCAGCACGACGGTTTCCCGATGATCTGTACGCCGGATGGGCGCATGGTTGTCGGGCAGTTTGGCTCGTATATCAGCGGCTTCATCAAGGAGTGGAAGCGGGGCATTAACGAAGGGGATGTGTTTCTGATGAGCGACCCATACAAGTGCCGCGGCGCCATCTCACACATCAACGATTGGATGGTGTTGATGCCCATCTTCTATGACGGCCAGTTGGTGGGCTGGGGCTCGCAGTTTGGTCATACGTTGGATATTGGCGGCCCTGTGCCGGGCAGTTTGCCGACCGACGCCACGACGATCTACGGCGAAGGGGTGCGCATTCCGCCGGTCAAACTCTTTGATCGCGGCCAGCCAAATCATGATGTGTTGGACTTAATCATGAACAATACCCGCACGCCGACGATGAACTATTTTGATCTGATGGCCATCGTCGCCGCTTGCCGCACGGCGGATAAACGGGTCAAGGAACTCTGCCACCGCTTTGGCACGCCGCTGGTGCATGAAGCGTTTGAGGCGCTGCTGGATCGAACCTATCGGGCGATGAGTCAACTGATCACCAAGAATCTGCCGGAGCATCCGGTCAGCTTTGAAGATTACGTGGATGATGATGGGCGCGGCAACGGCCCCTACAAGATGAAGCTCACGATCTGGCGCGAAGGCGATCATGGCTACTTCGATTGGACAGGCACAGACCCACAAGCGCCAGGGCCGATCAACTTCTATCTCAATGAAGAGATGTTCAAGATGTTCATCGGCGTCTATCTGATCATGGTGTTCGATCCGCAGATTTTGTTTAACGACGGCTTCTATCCGCTTCTGCACGTGACACTGCCTGAAGGATCGTTGTTGCATCCCAAGTTCCCGGCAGCGCTCGGCTGCCGCACGCATGCGCTGGCGCGATTGTTCGATGTGCTAGGCGGCGCTCTGGGTAAGCAAGCGCCTGAACTGACGACAGCGGCTGGTTATGGGACGAGTCCTTATCTGCTCTATAACGGTTATGACGAAAACGGCGAGTTCTTCCATCTGATGGAGATCAGTTTCGGCGGCATTCCGGGGCGGCCCGTAGAAGACGGCCTGGATGCTCACTCGTGGTGGCCGTTGTTTGAGAACATTCCAACCGAGTACTTGGAGAGCTACTACCCGCTGACGATTGAAGCGTATGGGTCATTGATTGATTCAGGCGGCGCTGGATTCCATCGTGGCGGTAATGGCGTGTTGAAAATTTACCGCTTCGAAGCCGATGGAGAGATTGCCATTCACGATGACCGTGAACGCTCGATGCCGTGGGGCATTCTCGGTGGGTTGCCGGGCACGAACTCGGAAAAGACGCTCATCAAGAAGAATGGCGAGCGAATTGCCTTGCCTTCCAAGATCAGTTGCGTGAAGGTGGAGAAAGGCGATCGGTTGATTTATATCACGGCGGGCGCCGGCGGGTGGAAAGACCCATTGGATCGTCCGCCAGAACGCGTGCAAAAGGACGTGATTCGCAAGCTGGTCTCAATAGAGAAAGCCCGGCGTGATTACGGCGTCGTCCTTGATCCAACAACATTGGAAATTGATCATGCGGCGACCGAATCATTACGCGCTTCGATGCGGCGCGAACGGGGCGAAGTGCCGATGTTTACGTTCGGGCCGACGCCGGAGCCCATTGGTGTGATGGCTTCGTAGGTCGCCTTGGAGTGCGGCGGCAAGCCCGCAGGGCGCGACGCCGCTTTGCCAGTCGCCTTGGCATGTTGCTTGTAGCAGCCGGAGCTGCGTTCAGCTTCGGGCTGTTACTGGGCCACAGATTACACAGTAACACAGACTCCGTGATGGTCTCTGGAAACCTGTGAAATCTGTGGTATGGAGGCGCGGCCCGGGTGAGTTCATCCGAGGAGGCGGCCCGCAGCTTGTCAATGAGAAGGAGAAGAAGCAGGAATGGCTGAGCAGCAAACAGTTGAGCTCTACAAGCAGCGCGGGTTTGCTCAACGCGTCGGATTTGGCCAGCGGCCGGCGTTGCTGATCATTGACTTTATCAACGGTTTCACCGATTTATCGTCGCCGCTGGCGGCGAATTTTGACGCGGAAGTTGAGGCAACTCGACAGGTGCTGGAGGTGGCGCGGGGGAAGCGTATTCCTATCTTTTTTACGACCGTGAGCTACGACGAGGGATTTGCTGATGCCGGCGTATTCATTAAAAAAGTGCCGTCCCTGAGCGTGCTCAAGGCCGGTTCGACGCTGGTTGAGATTGACCGGCGATTAGCCCCGCTGCCTGGCGAGCATGTGCTGGTGAAGAAATATGCCAGCGCGTTTTTCGGAACATCGCTGTGGTCAACATTGACCGCTTTGCGTGTAGATACAGTTTTACTGACAGGGTGTACAACCAGTGGGTGTGTGCGCGCCTCGGCGGTGGATGCCTGTCAGTCGGGATTTCATACCATCGTGATTGAAGAGGCTGTAGGCGACCGCGCGCCCGAGCCGCATCAGGCAAACTTATTTGATATTGACGCCAAGTATGGCGATGTAGTTTCGTTGCAGACTGCATTAGATTACCTGCAACGACATGTTTGATTTTGTTTGTGAGGATGTATGGCAGATCAACACAGGCAAAATGATGTTCAAGTCAACCGTCCAGAGATGCCGCTAAAGGGGCTGCGGATTTTAGAACTGGGGCAGTTGTTGGCAGGCCCGTATGCGGCGGTGTTGCTGGCTGGCTTTGGCGCTGACGTCATCAAGATTGAACCGCCTAACGGCGGCGATCCGCTGCGCACGTGGCGCAAGATGTACAAAGGGACGGCGCTGTGGTGGTACATTCTGGGACGAAATAAAAAGAGTGTCACGTTGGACCTGCGCCATCCCAAAGGGCCTGAAATCGTGCGCCGGCTCGTGGCCAGCGGCATTGATGTGGTGCTGGAGAATTTTCGACCAGGCCGTATGGAGCAATGGGGCCTTGGCTATGAGGACCTCAAAGCTATCAATCCCGGCATCATTATGGTTCGTGTATCGGGGTGGGGGCAAACAGGCCCCTATGCGCATAAGCCAGGATACGCCAGCGTCGGCGAAGCCATTGGCGGGCTTCGTTACGTGACCGGTGATCCAGACCGTCCGCCGGTTCGCGCTGGTATCAGCCTGGGCGATTCACTCGCCGGATTGCACGCGGCGCTCGGCTTGCTGATGGCTGTCTACCACCGCGATGTGAAGGGAACCGGAGAAGGCCAGGTCGTGGATGTCTCCATCTATGAGTCGGTGTTTAATGTGATGGAGAGCTTGTTGCCTGAATACGATATGTTCGGGCATATCCGCGAGCGAACGGGTAGCAAATTGGACGGCATTGTTCCGACCAATACCTACAAGTGTAAAGATGGCAAATACATCATCATTGGCGCCAATGGCGATAGCATCTTCAAACGGCTGATGCGCACCATCGGGCACCCTGATATTGCCGATGACCCAAAGTACGCTCACAACAACGACCGGGTTGAACATGCCGATTTCATTGATTCAACCATCGAAGCCTGGACCATGCAGCACACTTTTTCTGAGGTTATGGAGATTTTGGAAAAAGCGGAAGTGCCGGTCGGCCCCATCTACAGCATTGCTGACATCGTTAAAGACCCACACTACATCGCGCGCGGAATGTTCGAGGATGTGACGCTGCCCGATGGTGCTCGAGTGAAGCTTCCCACATTCGTGCCCAAGATGAGCTTGACGCCGGGGCAGACGGAATGGATTGGCCCGACGCTGGGCGAGCATAATGAACTGGTCTACAAGGGCCTGCTTGGTATGACCGACGAAGAATACCAGCAACTGGTAGCCGAGAAGGTAATTTAGTGGTTCGTGGTTCGTGATCCGTGATCCGTGGTTCGTGATCTGTAACCTCTGCGGGGAAACCTGAAATCCGAATCGCGAAATCCGAAACGTTTCGGATTTCGGATTTGGTGCTTCGGATTTCCCTCGAAGAGGGCTACGGTTCAGTAGATGGCTATGGGGCTGAGCTATCCAAAAAAAGTCGAAATCGTTGACGTCGCGCCGCGTGACGGCTTGCAAAATATTCAAACGATTGTGCCAACTGACCAGAAGGTCCGGTTGATTAATGGGCTGACGCGAGCCGGCGTCCGACGACAGGAAGTCACCTCGTTCGTTCATCCGAAGTGGGTTCCTCAGTTGGCTGACGCAGAGCAGGTGCTGGCCAGCATTGAGCAACCTGCTGGCACACGCATGATGGCATTGATTCCGAACATTCGTGGCTACGAGCGGGCCAAAGCCACGGGGCGAGTCAAAGAGGTTGCTCTGGTAGTCGCAGCCAGCGAAACGATGAACCAGAAAAACGTCAATATGTCAGTGGACGATTCGTTGAAAGAATTCGCCGCCATTGCCGAGCGAGCCAAAGCGGACGGATTCTTCGTCCGCGGCTCCATTGGCACGGCATTTGGCTGCCCTTTTGAAGGGTACGTGCCGGTTGACAGAGTTCTTGCCATTGTCCAGCAGCTCTGGCAGATGGGCGCCGATGAAGTGATGCTGGCCGACACCATTGGATGCGCCAATCCAGCGCAGGTGTATGACCTCTTCGCCCAAGCCAAAGACCGATGGCCAGAACGGCCTCTTGCCGCTCATTTCCACGACACGAACCATCTGGGATTGGCCAATGCGTTGGCAGCGTTGCAAGCTGGGATTGATATCTTTGACGCTTCTGTCGGTGGCTTAGGTGGATGTCCGTTTACACCGACCGGAGCCGGCAATGCGGCCACGGAAAAGTTGGTGTTTATGCTCCATGAAATGGGCGTGGAGACGGGCATCAACTATCAACTCCTCTTAGAAGTCGCTGAGTTCGCCAAGAGCCTCAAAAAGTAGTTCCTCTTTTAGACATAGCATTCACACATTTGCCGACGTGAGTTGAGGTCAATCGCTCGGATGCTAGCGAGCATGGCCTTCCTGACAGGGCTTTGGCTCGCTGCGGCTTCAGCGCCCGAACTAATCGCATTATGAAACAGCAAGACGATTGATTCGCCGGAGTAGGGTAGAGCATATGGCCTGGCAGTTTGTTACGGAACGGGAGGACGGAAGAGCGACCGATTGATTTTCGCCATGAAAAAATGCTATTGTATTGCAGGGCATTGGAGGACTACAAAATAGTGCAACAAGAAATTCGCGGAACACGTTGAGTTGTTGTGATGTTCAAATGCCTGGGGCGGTGATGGTGTGGGCCTTCCACATCATTTGCCTGGATTATTCATTCTCCATCCCCCCTCGCAGGCAGACCGCCCCAGACATCTGAACGTCATCCTGCCGAGCAGGAGGTGCTGAGAATATCCCGTCTTTGGAGCGACACGCTTAAACGTTATGTCTTCCCCTCGCGAGTTGGTTGTCGCCCTGGTGCAGATGTGTTCGACCGACGACGTTGCCGGAAATTGTGACTACGCCGAGCGACAGCTCATCCAGTGCGCCCAAAAAGGCGCCCGATGGGTGTTGTTCCCTGAAAACGTCTGCTACCTGCGCAAAGAGGGCGAGCAGGTTGATTGGACTGAGGCCCTCACCAGAGAGATCGTGGCCAGATTTTGCCAGTTGGCCGAGCGTTGGAATGTTTACATCTTGCTGGGCAGCATTCCGGAACCTGATCCAGCCTCAACGAGGCTCTACAATTCATCCGTGTTGATTAGTCCACGAGGGGAGGTGACGGCCAATTACCGTAAATTGCATCTGTTTGACGCGGTGCTTCCCGACGGGCAATTGCTGGTTGAGTCAAAGTTCGTTGAACCAGGAAACGAGCTGATTTGGGCCGACGTTGACGGCGTCAAAGCGGGATTGACTATTTGCTACGACCTGCGGTTTCCTGAATTGTATCGTGCACTAACGTTTGGTGGGGCAGCGATCATCACTGTGCCATCGGCATTCACTGTGCCGACAGGGCAAGCTCACTGGGAAGTTCTGTTGCGAGCGCGGGCGATTGAAAACCAGGTATTCATTCTTGCTCCAGCTCAAACTGGGCAGCACTCCGAGCGCCGCAGCAGTTTTGGGCATAGTTTGATTGTAGGCCCATGGGGTGACGTCATCGCTGCGGCTGGGCAAGAAGAGACGATTGTTTGGGCGACGCTCGATCTGGAGCAGATTCGAAAGGTGCGCCAGCGGATGCCCTGTTTGGAACATCGTCGGTTTCAGGTGAGCGGCCCGCATGTTCACGTAAGCAGCCCGCAGGGTGTGTGAGCGTGAGCATGTGAGAATGCTTAGAGTCTGATAACCTCCTGAAAAACAACGCCGGACAACCATCCCCAAAGCAGCTTGCGAACAAGCCTGCCCGGGAGCACACGCCTAGGACTCTGCCTCGGTTCGCGCCGGTGGTTGTCCCACAAAAATCCCAATGATCATCATCAACGAGATCCTCATCAGCGACGAGATAAAA
>JANWZE010000044.1 GCA_025054955.1 Blastocatellia bacterium
CGTCGCGCCCTTGGGGCTTGCCGCCGCAGTCCAAAACGCATGCTCCTCTAAAAAACCCTTTTCATTCTTCGTGGCGTGCGATAGCACATGGGCGATTCCCTTGTCTGCAAGCAATCTGTGGAGGCGTGACTGAAGGAGCCAGTATCCCTTTGGCATGCGCCTGTTGTGAAATGCTCGATTCGCCCTTGCATGAGCGCGTGGAATGCGTATGATTGCTGGCGGCAGAGAGTGGCCTTGAATGAAACGCCCGTTCGATTACATCTTCAAACCCAGGTCTGTCGCCGTCATTGGGGCATCTCGTCAACCGTTCTCTATCGGGCAACGAATTGTGCAGAACATATTGGAGAGTGGGTTTCGTGGCGATGTGTTTCTTGTCAATCCGCATGCCGATATGATTGGGTCGCTGCGCTGTTATCCAAATCTGGAAGCTGTGCCCGGTGATGTTGACCTAGCTGTGATCGTCGTCCCTCAGCAGGCGGTTTTATCGGTCATTGACGAATGTATCGCCAAACCGGTTGGCGCAGTGGTCGTCATCTCCGCTGGTTTTGGAGAGGCGGGGCGGGCTGGGGCAAAACTGGAACAGGAACTCGTTCACAGGGTGCGAGCCGGCGACCTGCGCCTGGTGGGGCCTAACTCTATGGGCATTATGAACGCCGTGTCGGATGTACGCTTGAATGCCTCGTTGGGGCCACTCCCAGCGTGGGCTGACCGGATTGCGTTGGTTTGTCAATCGGGGGCGTTGGGCTTCGTGGTGTTGAATATGATCCAGCGACTGGGACTGGGCTTATCCATGTTCGCCTCGCTGGGTAACATGAGTGACCTGTCCACTGATGACCTGCTTGAGTACTGGGCTGATGAGCAGCATACGAATGTCATCCTGATGTATGTAGACTCATTTGGCGACGTGCGACGGTTCACGCAACTAGCGCGGCGCGTCAGCCGGCGAAAGCCGATCGTTGCTCTAAAGACTAGCGGTTCATTGCCATCGGCGCCAACAAGTGATCCAACGAGGCCAACCCGCTCTGAACTGATGATCTCCACCGATAGCCTGTTCCAACAGTGTGGTCTGTTGCGGGCTGGTTCAGCCGAAGAGCTATTGGATTTTGCCTTGGCTTTCAGCCATTGCGCCGCGGCGCAGGGCAGTCGTGTCGCTGTGATTAGCAACGATCGCGGTTTGACCACGCTGGTCGTGGATGCTTGCGTTCACCTCGGACTGAGCATCGCCCGACTGTCGGCCAAAACGATTACGGCGCTGAAAGCTGCGCTGCCCGACGACATAACGGTTAGCAATCCCGTGAATCTGACTGCGAACGCCAGCGCAGAGACGTATCGCCTTGCGCTCGACACAGTGTTGGCTGATGGGCGGGTTGATGCTGCGCTTGTTCTGCTAGTGCCCGCCGCTGCGTTGACGTCGCAGGCCACAGTGGACGCTGTTGTGCCGTTGCTGCGGCAGTATGACAAGCCGGTGTTATGCGTCGTGACGACCACTGAAGAGTCCTTACGAGCCTTGCGTGAGCGAGCGCGTGGGTTGTTGCCAATCTACCCGTTACCAGAATCGGCGGCGCGCGCCCTGGGAGCGCTGATTGATTATCATCGCTTGCAACAACGCCCGGAGGGCGAGCTGCGGCGCTTCGACGTTGATGTGAGCCTTCCGCAGGCCATTCTCAAGCGTGCGCGCGACGAAGGACGGCTGGCGCTGAACTTGGCCGAGGCGCTCCGCCTGATTGACGCTTACGGCATTCCTACCTGCGCATTCAACTTCGCAGCGACGCTCGATGAGGCGGTCGCTCATGCGCATGAGATCGGTTATCCCGTCGTGTTGAAATTGATCGCTCAACAGCTGCTGCACAAATCGGACGTCGGCGGCGTGATCCTCGACATTCGCAACGATGACGAATTGACGCGCAGTTACGCGAGCTTGATGGAACGCGCCGAGCGGCATGGCATTGCCGACCAGGTTGAAGGCGTCATGATCCAGCAGATGGTGCGCGGCGGGCGCGAGGTCATTATCGGCATGGTGCACGATGCGACGTTCGGCCCACTAATCACGTTCGGCCTGAACAGTGCTGACAATGAAACGCCCAGAGACATCAGCGCGCGCGTCTGGCCGCTCACCGACCTGGATGCAACCGAGCTCATTAAATCGCTTCGCGGTTACCCGATGCTGCAAGGAACCAAAGATCACGATCCGATTGACTTCGTCCTTGTGGAAGAAGCGCTGTTGCGTGTCTCCCAACTGGTCGAGGATTTTCCGGCCATTGCTGAACTGAGCATCAACCCGTTCATAGCCGGCTACAAGCCGGATACATCCAAAGCGGTTGATGTCAAAATCACCCTCTTCTCGGAAGCGTCAATTGAGACCAGTTGATTTGAACATCACTTCAAGCAACAGGCCATGAGTCTCGCGCATGTACCATCTTTGTCAGTGGAGGCCGACTGATTTGAACATCACTTCAAGAGGGGCCGTCTGATTGGTCCATAGCTCCCATTGTTGCGCTGCCTGATACACAAGCATTTCGACGCCGCCGATCACCGCGCAGCCGGCAGCGCGCGCTGCCTCAAGCAGCGGTGTTTCGTCACGACGAGCGACCAGATCAAACACAACCGTGCCGGGTATTAGCAAGTCGGTTGGCACTGGCGTGACCGGGTCGGCATCTTGCATGCCGACCGGCGTGGTGTTAATCAACACATCATGCGGGTAGCGCGCCAACGCGCTTAGCGTATCAACCGAGGCATTGAATTGTCTGGCTACATCGGCAGCTTTTGGCACGTCTCGCGCTAACACGGTGACGCGCGCTCCTTCCCGCTGTAATCCAAAGCAGACGGCGCGGGCAGCGCCGCCGGCGCCAAGCACAACGACGCGGGCGTCTCTGAGCTGGATACGTTGTCGCAATGGACGCATCGCTCCTTCAACATCGGTGTTGTAGCCGATGATCCTTTCGCCATCCATCACCAACGTGTTGAGCGCGCCCACCTGCTCGGCCACTGGATCAAGTGCGTCAACGAATCGGATCGCTTCGACCTTATGCGGGATGGTCACGCTCAGTCCGCGCAGATGCCAATTCATGCGCCGTGTGGAGCGCCTGACGAAATCGCGCATGAATGCCGACAGGTCGGTCACCTGTAGTGGCAGATACACCCAGTTCAACGAGCGGTGCTGATACGCCGTGTTATGGAGCAGCGGCGACAACGAATGTTGTACGGCATTGCCGATGACGCCAGCGATGTTCACATCCTGATCTATCTGGCGCACACGAAACAGATGGATCAACTGTTCAGCCGTCAGTTGGCCGGGAGCAGTTGCTTCGTGCTCGGTTAAGGCGCCGAAGGTGAGCAGGCCTCCCCACGCCGGCGAGAGAATCCGACTCATGAATCCAGCTTCGCCCATCGTCAAGGCAATCAGCGGGCGATGATCCTGAATCGCTCGAGCGAGCACATCAAACAGCCGCAGATTGTCGGAGATCACCTGCGCGTGCGTGGCAATTTTCAGCACTGCGGCAGGCGTTGCCGCCAACTGTTCATAGACGAGCGACAGCGGCTGCGGCGTCTCGGTGAAGTTATGGTACGAGGCAATCACGCGGTCCCACGGGACAGGCTCGCCGGAGGATTGAAACCACCGCGCCAATTGCAGGTCAAGATCAAAATAAACGCGATCAACATTGGTCAGTGAAAACAGCGCCCGCCAACAAGCCACTTGATCCTCAAACGGTGGCACCTGCTCAGGCTGGCGGGTGAACGCCGGATGGTAGGTCAGAATGATCGGTCGCGTCGTCGCATTCACGAGCGGCCTCACGCTGTAGACGGGGTCGGCTGGTGAAAAATCCGCCATGTAATCCAGGCGGAATTCAATCACATCGCCCAGCCGTTCAGCCTCGGCCACGCGACGCAGCGCCTCACTGAGCGTCGGCGCCACCACAGGAATTGCAATGGCTCTCGGCGGCAACATCAGCGCGAGATTCTACCAGAAACAACACGGCTATCAAGGCAGCAGTTTACAGTCGCTTCTGCGCGTTGGCCGGCGTGCCGATTAGCTGAGAAGCAGCTTGACAGTGTCAGACAAGCCCCAGGCGCGTGAATATAGAAGAAGCTTCTGAGGGCATGATGCGGGCCGCGCTACCATCAGTAACGAAGGCGGGTGAAAATTCTCGTTGACCGTCTTGGCTGCTTATGTTATATAAGTCACGCCTCTGTGGAAGCGGTGAATCCAAATCGCTCATGAGCTAGGGAGGATCGAGTTATGATCGCGCGCGCAAGCGTATGGTTGGGAGGATGGCTTGCTGTTGTGTGCATGGTCGTCTCAGCGACGGCCTTGGCCGCGCAAACGCAGCGAGCCACGGTCACCGGCGTGGTGACAGACGAAACCGGCGCAGTCGTCCCCGATGCGGAAGTCACGATTACCAATCTCAGCACGAACGTGAGCCGGAGCACCATGACCGATGGTGAGGGACGCTACCAGTTCCCCTCGTTGTTGGACCCCGGTGTCTATCAGTTGAAAGTGTCACGCGAAGGGTTCCAGACGGCGTTGACGCAGCAGCTCGAGCTGCGCATTGGCGACGTTCGCTCGGTGAATGTTACCTTGAAGGTCGGGTCTGTGGCCGAAGAGATCACGGTCACGGCGCAGGTGCCGCTGGTCGAGACGGAGACAAGCGTGCGTGGCGATGTGATCATCGGGCGACAGATCACCGAGTTGCCGCTCAATGGCCGGAATTTCACCTCGTTTGCTACGCTCATTCCCGGTGTGAGTCGGGCGGTCGTCGGCGCATTGACAGATGCCTCGGCATTTCAGGGATCGGTCAGCGGCTTGTCTGAAGGTTCGACCGAAGCAGCCCGTTTCAGCCGCTCGTTAGGCTCTTCGATTTCAGCCAATGGATTGCGACCGCAGAACAATAACTGGTCTATTGATGGCGTGGATAACAACGAGCCGCAATACGGGCAAATCGGCATTTTCCCGCCGCCGGACGCGATTCAAGAATTCAAGGTGGAAACCAGTGTGCCGCAGGCGGAGGTCGGACGCGCTGGCGGCGCGGTCATCAACGCAAACTTCAAATCCGGCGGCAATGAAATTCACGGATCGGTTTACTACTTCGGTCGCAACGACGTGCTAGACGCCCGTCCGGTGTTTTCCCGATTGCAAGGTGGCGGACCATTCCGATTACCACCCAAGCCGCCGCGCCGCGAGCATGAGTATGGCTTCACATTGAGCGGCCCGATCATTAAGAACAGGGTGTTCTACTTCGGCGACTATCAAGGTCAACGCAACAAGTTTCCGTTTGAGCGCGGCAGTCCGTTCACCAGCGTGCCGACGATGAAGACGCGCATGGGCGATTTCTCAGAATTCCTCGGCCCCGGTCGCGATGGACGATTGGGCACCGACGATGATACGGGCGTGGTGTTCGATCCTAACTCAGGCGATCCCTTTCCTGGCAATATCATCCCTCGGCGACTGCTGGACCCGGTGGCCGTCAATTACCTGTCATATTTCGATCCGCCCAATGCGCCGGGCGTCGCCAATAACTTCCTGAAGTTCCGCCGCATCAATGAAAAGATTGACCAGTTTGATGTGCGAATGGACATTGCCTGGAGCGAGAAACAGACCATCTTCGGGCGGTTCAGTTTCAACGATCAATTTCGCTCGCGCGATAGTTTCTTCACCAGGTTGCCCGCCGGCTTTGGCGCCGGCGAAGAAACCGGCGCGACACGTCAGGTGGCGTTTGGTGACACCTACACATTTTCGCCGAGCGTGATTAACGATTTTCGCTTTGGATTCACTCGCATCGAGATCGGCATTTTGGAATGCGGCATTGGCGGGCGTTGTGGGGTCAGTCCCACTGTCTCTAAAGACATTGGGATTCCCAATGTCAATTTGGGCGATAAGTTGACCGAGGGCGGCATGGGCATCGGCACAGGTGGCCTTGGCTTCATCGAGTTCACTGGCGATGGCGGTCCGTTCCTTGTGCCGTCGAACAACACTTATTTCTCTGATAAAGTGTCGGTCATTAAAGGCGCTCATTCGATCAAATTCGGTGGTGAAGTTCGATTGCGTCAGATTCATCCATTTGACGGCGGACGCACCGGCCCAGCCAAAGGCTTCATGGGCGCCAACGACGGCGGAACCGGCAATGCGCAAGCTGGCCTGCTGTTGGGCGTGATGAACTTCTCGGCGCGCCCGCAGGTCAATGGACCGTTTTCGTTGACCTCTTCCGAATGGGGTGTCTTTATTCAAGATGATTGGAAAGTCTCACCCGATCTGACCTTCAATATCGGTCTGCGGTATGATTTCTTCCGTCCGCAAGTGGAGCGCTTCAATCGCATTGGGAATTATGATCTGGCCACCGGCACCGTGCGCGTCGCCACAAGCAATGACCGCGATCTGGTCAACTCTGATAAAAACAATTTTGGGCCGCGATTTGGCTTTGCCTATGCCTTTGGCCCGAATCGCAAATTCGCCTTACGTGGCGGCTACGGGCTGCTCTATGCGCTGGATGCGGCCGAGTTTCCGCCGTTAACATTTAATCCGCCCAATGTGCCGCCAGCGTTCATCGGCGGAACGCATCCGGTGACTGGGCGGCCAATTACACTCAGTACCGGTCCGCCGGTATTCCCCGGTGGTAGCGATCCGCAAAACTTAGACCCTACGGTGACCTATCGTCAGATTGATCCAAACCGGCGCGATAGTTATGTCCATCAATATAACCTAACTGTGCAATGGGAATTCGCGTCCAATTGGGTGCTGGATGTGGGCTATGTCGGAACGCGCGGGCTGAAATTGCAGGCTGTGCGCAACCTTGGTCTGAACCGTGGTCTGGGCGTCGCGTTGAATCGCGCCGGTCGGTTCCTCAACGGCGTGAAGGCTTATGAAAACCGCGCGCAATCGGCATACGATTCGTTGCAAGTCCGTCTCGAGAAACGGTTCTCCTACGGCCTCGGCAGCATTACCTCATACACATGGGGGCACAGCATTGACAACTCGACTGGCGACTTTGGCGCGATTGGCGAAGCGCGTGGTGAATTTGGCGGTCCTGTCAATCCGCTCAATGAGCGACTGGAGCGCGGCAATTCTGGATTTGATTACCGCCATCGGTTCACATCAGCGGTCATCTATGATCTACCGTTCGGCAGTGGGCGACCGTTCCTCAATAACCTGGACGCAGTGACCGACCGCATCATCGGCGGTTGGCAGGTCAACTTCATCGTGCTTGGACAATCGGGTCAGCCGTTCACCCCCACGGTAGCCGACAGTAGCGTGCGCCCAGACTTGGTTGGCGATCCGAGACCGACGGCCGCTGATCGCGCTGCTGGCCGTTCATTCAATCCAAGCGCCTTCCGTCCTCCCAGCCGATCAGTGAGAAATTTCGCCGGACGATCCATCACCTTCGGCACGGCCGGACGCAACATCCTGCGGGGACCGAACCGGTTTAACACCGATTTCTCACTCTTCAAGAATACGCGCATCACCGAAGGCATCAATCTGCAGTTCGGTATCGAATTTTTCAACCTATTCAATAATGTCCAACTGGTGCTGCCCAACGCCGGCATCAACTTCAACAGCGATGGGTCCGTCAACTTTTCAAACAACGTTGGGCAGACGTTCAATGCGTACCCGCAACGGCAAGGGCAATTTCGCTTGAAATTGCTGTTTTAGTCACTCGTCGGTTGTTGAGCGTCCGTCGGAGCTAACAACCGATGTAAGGGTTATGTGGCGCGTTGGGCAGTCAACAAAAATGAGTTGTTGGCTGCCCGTTGTATGTATTCTGACCATCGTTTTCGCTGGAGTCGCGCAGCCTAAACCGGCGATTCAACCTAAGCCCGCGATTGACCTGGGCAGCGCACTGCAAGCCATTGAACGGCAGGATTACGCTACGGCTGCATCCACGCTGCGACGAGTGCTCAAGCAACATCCTCGTTTCGTGGCCGCTCACAACCTCCTTGGTTACGTTCAATTCCGTCAGCGCCGTGTCGTCGAAGCCGAACGATCATTGCAACGAGCCATCCGGTTAGCTCCCGATTATCTGCCGGCGCGTGTCAACATCGGCAACTTATACATGGAGACGGATCGGCTGAGCGAAGCGATCCTCGAATTTCAACGCGTGTTGAAGTTGGAACCAGCGCACATCGGCGCGCTGCTCAGCCTCGGATACATTCATACTCGACGCAATGAGTGGAACCAAGCGATTTCCTATCTGGAACGAGCCTACCAACTGGATCATCAGAATGAGCAAGTCTTGCTCGGATTGAGCAACGCCTATCTTGCCGATCAACGATGGGAATCAGCCCGACCGATCATCGAGCAATTGAAACAACAAGAGCCACAAAACGCTCACCGACTCGCCCGGCTGGGCATGATCCTGGCGCAGCACAAACGCTGGGACGAGGCGCAGACTGTATTCAACCAAGGGCTTCACCTGCAACCGACGCTCGACCAATTGCACTACGGTCTGGGCTACGTCCACCATCGGCGAGGAGAGCAAACAGAAGCCAAACAGGCTGTGCAGAAGGCCCTTGCATTGAATCCGCAACAAGCTGAGGCTTACTCCCTACTGGGCGCCATCTGTGTGGCTAGAGGCGAGCTGGCCGAAGCCTTGAGCGCCTACAAACGCAGCTTGTCGCTTCAACCGAACCAGCCTGATGTCTATGCAGCCATGGCTGAGCTCTATCTGGAGCAGCGATATTACGCGCCAGCGACAGAGGCCTTGCGACGCGCCACTCGGTTGCAGCCGGCTCGCGCCGAGCTGTTCACGCGGCTTGGCGACGTTTATCTGGCGCAAGGCAATCTGCTTCAGGCTCGCGCTGCTTACGAAAAATCCTATGCGCTCAATCCGACAGCGCCTAACGCTAGTTTCCACGTCGGGCATACCGAATTGAAGTTGTCGCGCTATGAAGAAGCCATCAAGCATTTCGAGCGGGAACTCAAGTTGAATCCCGACCACGTTGCATCGCTGGTCGGGATGGGCCAGGCGATGGTGGCGCTTAACAATCCGGTTCAAGCGGAGCTGAGGCTTCGGCGCGCGCTCTCAATCATGCCAAATCATGTCGAGGGCTTGTATCAAGTGAGTCGGGCATTGTTGCAACAGAACCGGCCGGCTGAAGCGCTCGCCGCGCTGAAACAAGCGGCTGAACTTGCTCCGGCGGAGGCGCGCATTCATTACCAACTCTTTCTCGCTTACACGCGACTCGGCCAGAATGAGGCAGCGGCCAAGGCGCTGGAAACGTTCCGGCACCTGGAATCGTCCGGCAAGTAGATTGCGCCCGGTTCATCGTCAGCAGTACAATCCGCTGCGCATGCTCAGCCGTGACGACATCATGGGAAGAGGGACTGCTTCGGAGGGATACAGCGTGCATTGCGCTCACTCACGCTTGGGTATGTTGGCTTGCCGAGTGATGGCAGTCATGATCTTTCTTGTTCTGGCTGTGATGACGCTCACAGTCGGCTTCGTTTCTGCTCAAGACAACGGCAATGGCGACATCTACCGACACGCCGTTGAGCAGTTGCGTCAGAAAGAGCGCCAGTTGCTTGCGCGGTTGGAACAACAACAGAACGACGCGGCGCTCTATACCGAACTTGGTCGCGTTCGACTGGAACTGGGCAAGAGCGCCGAAGCGGTGGCTGCGCTGAAGAAAGCCATCGCGTTGGACCCGCAGCAAGCCGACGCGCGCGCTCACCTGAGCCTCTACTACTTCCAAACAGGTCGTGAAGCCGCCGGCGAGGACTTACTGAAAGCTGCCTTGATGATTGATCCGTACAATTATCTGGCCAATTACTACGCCGGCTTGCTTTATAGGCGACGCAATCAGCCGCTCCGCGCTGAGCTGTATCTCAGAAAAGCCATTCGCATTGAGCCGGGTCAACTGGCGGCCAGTCGCGAGTTGGTCAGCCTTTACGCCGAGCAAAAGCGGTTTGCTGAAGCCGAAGCGGAACTCGACCGATTGTGTAACCATGATCCCCAGAACCCGCAGATACGCTATGAACGGGCTGTCTTCTGGGCGCAAATGGGTCGGTACGCCGAAGCCGTCAAAGAATACGAACAGGTCCTTGTTCTCAATCCTGCGCTCGTGCCGGTTAAATTGGAACTGGCACTGGCGGCGTTCAGGCTCGGCGATTATCAACGGGTCGTGGCTATGTTGAGCAATTACGAAGGCGGGTTGCGCTTGCCCGAATCGTTCTATCTACTCGGTCATAGCTTGGCTGAACTGGGTCGGTTTGATGAAGCGACGACACAATTGAAACGCGCCCTTGAGCTGAAGCCGGATTTGCACGATGCGCGCATCCAGCTCGGCCGCATCGCCATGACCAGGAGAGAAGCACACGCCGCGCGTGATGCCTTTCGGCGTGTTTTAGAAGCTCAGCCGGGCCACATCCAAGCGCGATATTTGTTGGGCATCACACTGGAATCAATCGGTGAACTCGAACAAGCCGAGAAGGAATACATGGAACTGATCGGTCGCGCGCCGGACCGCTTTGAGGGATTTCATGGGCTGGGCGCCGTCGCGTTTCGGCGGGGAGACGATCAAACGGCTCTACAAGCACTGCACCGCGCTGTTCAATTGAATCCTCAGCACGCTGACGTGCGCATTCTGTTGGGGCGCGCACTGGCGCGTGCTGGCCAACTGGCTTCGGCCGTTGAGCAGTTCACTCAGGCGATCGCGCTGAACCCATCACGTGCCGACGCGCATTATCAACTGGCGCTGGTCTTGCAACGATTGGGTCGTCACGAAGAAGCAGCAAAGGAATTTGCTACTGTCGAGCGACTCAATGCTGAGTTTCGGCAACGCACCGGCGGCATGGAACTCCCTCGATGATGAGAAAAGAGCATGGGCTATGATGAAACGAATAGCCAGTGGCCTCCTGCTGATCTGCCTGCTCGGCCTCAATAGCTTCAGCCAATCAACAGGGCCGCGTGTTCAATTCACAGACATCACCGATCTATCGGGCTTAGGCACGTTCCGTCACGTCGGAGGCAGCTTGGAGAAGCGGTACATTCTGGAGACAACCAGCAGCGGCGTCGCTTTGTTCGATTATGATCGCGACGGCTGGCTTGATGTCTACCTGGTTAACGGCGGCAATCTCCAGATGCTACGAGAGCAGAAGCTGGCAGCCACTCATAAATTGTTCCGCAATCGGCGAGACGGCCGATTTGAAGATGTCACCACGAAAGCCGGTGTGGGCGGCAACGGCGCCTGGGGTCAAGGCGTCGCTGTGGCGGATGTGGACAATGATGGATGGGATGATCTGTATGTCACCAATTTCGGCCCAAACATCCTCTACCGTAATAACGGCGATGGGACGTTCACCGACGTGACACGCAAAGCCGGTGTGGCTGACCCACGTTATTCAACTGGCGCGGCGTTCGGCGATTACGACGGCGATGGCGACTTAGACTTATTCGTCGCCAATTATGTTGAACTCGATCTGAATAATTTGCCCGAGCACGGTGGCACAAATCCTATCGGCGCCAACTTCTGCATGTTTCGAGGCGTGCCGGTCATGTGTGGGCCGCGCGGATTGAAAGGCGCTGGCGACACGCTCTATCAAAACAACGGCGATGGCACTTTCACTGATGTCAGCCGGAAAGCCGGCGTTGACGATGCGAAGGGGTACTACGGTTTCCAGCCCGTCTGGTGCGATTTCGACAATGATGGCGACCTAGACCTCTATGTCGCCAATGATTCCACGCCGAATTATTTCTATCAAAATAACGGCGACGGGACATTCAAAGAAATCGGTTACCCGTCCGGCACAGCGGTCAATGAAGAAGGACGCGAACAAGCGGGCATGGGCGTCGCAGTCGGCGATTATGACGGCGACGGGTTGATGGATATATACGTCACCAACTTTTCTGATGACACCAATACGCTCTATCACAATGAAGGGCGCAATCAGTTCACCGATGTGACGTATCCCAGTGGTCATGGCGAAACTACGTTGGCCTCCCTGGGTTGGGGGACGGCCTTCTTTGACTTCGATAACGATGGTGACCTTGACCTGTTTGCCGCCAACGGTCATGTCTACCCGCAAGTTGATAAGCATGACTTCGGGACATCATACAAGCAGCGAAACTTGCTGTTTGAGAATGTGGGGCGAGGCAGGTTTGTCGAGGTGGGGCGGCAGGCAGGGCCAGGGCTGAGCCTCATCAAATGCAGTCGCGGCGCGGCATTCGGCGACATTGACAATGACGGTGATGTGGACATCGTAATCAACAACATAGATGACACGCCGACGGTATTGCGCAACGATGGCGGCAACAAAAACAATTGGCTGACCCTGAACTTGGTCGGCGCCAAGATGAACCGTCGCGCCGTCAACGCGCGCGTCAGACTCCGCATCGGCCAGCGATGGCAGATGGCCGATGTGTTCAGCGGTTCCAGCTATCTTTCTCAGAATGATTTTCGTCTCCACTTCGGATTGGGTGCAGCCAGCACAGTGGATGAGATTGAAATCCGTTGGCCAAATGGCACGCGATCAAACTTGCGCGATGTCAAACCGAATCAACTGTTGAACGTGAAGCAACCTGACGTTCAGCCCAAAGCAACCCGACGAGGCTCAGCATGAGGAATCATCGTCAACGGTTGTGGCTGCTGTTCGCGCTGAGCGGGCTTCTGCTGGGCTGCGTGATCGCGTGGCGCGCCCACGCACAAGCTGACCGCGTGGAGTCGCACATCGAGCAGAGCATGGCGCTACTAGAGACCGGTGATCTCATGCAAGCTGAGCGCGCCGCTCGCGCCGCCTTGCACCTGGCTCCGCGCTCAGCCGAGGCTCACAATTTGTTAGGAATTATCCTCGATCAACAAAACCGTCATAGCGAAGCTGAACGGCAATATCAGACAGCGTTGCGCTATAACCCACGTTTCATTGATGCGCGGAATAATCTGGGCAATCTTTACCTGAAGCAGCAAAAGACTCTCCAGGCCATCGCTCAGTTTAAGCGTGTCTTGCAAGTTGACCCGCAACACCCCGCAGCCAATTACAATTTGGGACTTGTCTACCGCGAACGTGGTCAGTATGAACAGGCGCTTCAACACTTGGAACGCGCCCGTGCAAAATCGGCGGATGATCCGGCTTTGCTCTTTGCGCTGTGCGACGTTTCGTTGAAGACCAATCGTCATGCGCAGGCGCTGCAGCTTGCTCAGCGCCTGATGGAAAAAGGCAGCGACGATGTGCGCGTGCACTTTACGCTGGGGTTGATGCTGGCTCAAAGCGGCTTGTATCAGCCGGCCGCCGAACGGTTCCGGCTTGTTGTCGAAAAACAACCACACAGCTTTGAAGCGCAATACAACCTCGGACTGGCGCTCTACAATTTGGACCAGCATGAAGCGGCGAAAAAGGCGCTCACAGCAGCGGCTGACTTGAAACCTGAGCTGGCTGAGGTGCATTATCGGCTGGGACTGGTGCTGGCCGAGATGGGCGATTCTAACGGCGCTATTGAGGAATTCAAACACGCCGTCGAACGTGATGCGCAACACGCTGACGCTCATTTTCTGATGGCCGAGGAATACTTCAAACGCGACTACGTGGCCGCAGCCGTCGCGTCTTATGAGAAAGCCGTCGCCCTCGCCCCGAATAATCCCGCCTACCTGATGCGGCTGGCCAACGCCTGCTTCAAAGTCTCTCAATATGCTCGATCCGAACAGATCTATCAGAAAGCGCTTCAGTGGAACGACGCGAAACGAGGAGAAATCTACTATCTGATCGGCTACGCTCAACGCGCGCAAGGCAAGTTCACCGAAGCAGTGGCAAACTTCCTCAAGCAAATTGCTATACAACCTGATCACGTCGAATCACTAGCCAATCTCGGCTATGCGTACTTGCAACTTGGTCAACCTGAACAAGCCGAACCATACCTGCTGCGAACGCTCAAACTGCGGCCCATTCACGTCGAAGCGCATCTGACGTTAGGACAGGTTTATATGCGTCAGCGCAAATTCGCCGACGCGCAACGTGTGTTGGAACGAGCCGTTGATCTGAAGCCTGATTACACACAGGCGCGGTATCAACTGTTTCTGGCCTACTCGCGCGCCGGACAGCAAGAGCTGGCCGAGAAGGAACTGGCCATATTCAAAGCGCTCGAAGAAGAAGACAAGCGCGAACGCGAGCTGCGCGAACGACGGCAGCAGGCGGAAAAACCATGAAGGTCAGTGGCGCGTGGTCAGTGGTCAGCGGTCAGTGGAAGGTGAGGGTCGCTGCTGTGGTGGCGATCGTTCTTACAGTGTTGTTGTCAACTCAGGGACGACAGAAGCTGCCTCCAGCCAACAAGAAGATTCAATTCGTCGAGGTCACGGCAGCGGCCAAGATCACCTGGCGGCACGACAACCTGGCCACACCCGAAAAGTACTTGATCGAGACAATGGGCGGCGGCGGCGCGTTTCTGGATTATGACAACGATGGCTGGTTGGACATCTATCTGGTCAATAGCGGTGAGACGCCGTTTCACAAGCCCAAGACAGCAATTCGCAATGCGCTCTATCGAAATAATCGTGACGGCACATTCAGCGACGTGACCGAGAAAGCTGGCGTGATGGGTCGCGGTTTCGGCATGGGGGCGACCGTCGCTGACTACGACAATGATGGACTGAGCGACATCTATGTGACCAACTTCGGCCCCAACATTCTCTATCGCAATAACGGAGACGGCACGTTCACTGACGTGACCGACAAAGCGGGCGTCGGCGATCCGCGGTGGAGCACCAGCGCCGCTTTTTTTGATTACGACAATGATGGACGACTCGACTTGTTCGTCTGCAATTACCTTGACTGGAATTTCGACAAAAACGTCTACTGTGGCGAGAGTCGCCCCGGCTATCGCGCCTACTGTCATCCCGACGTATTCAGAGGGATTGTGAACACGCTCTATCGGAACAACGGCGATGGCACATTCACGGACGTCTCGGCCAAGACCGGTATCAGCTCGGTCGAAGGCAAAGCATTGGGCGTTGTCGCTGCCGATTACAATGATGATGGCTGGATAGACATTTACGTGGCTAACGATGCGGTGCGAAATTTCCTCTTCAAAAACGACGGTCAAGGCCGGTTCCGTGAGATTGCCTTGATGGCAGAAGTTGCCTATGGACTGAACGCCAAACCGGAATCCGGCATGGGCGTGGACTTCGGCGATTACAACGGCGATGGCAAGCTTGATCTGTTCGTCACCAACATTGATCTTGAGCCGAATCGGCTGCATCGCTATGAGGGTGACGATCGGTTTTTTGACGCGACGGTTCAGGCCGGCCTTGCAGAGATGGCCATGCTCTATAGCGGATTCGGCACGCGCTTTGTTGATTTCGACAACGACGGCGATCTCGATATTTTTGTGACTAACGGCCATCCGCTCGATAACGTGCATCTGTTCCGCGAAGGCGTCTACTACGCAGAAGAACCATTCCTGTTGGAGAATATCAACGGCGTATTCCGTAACATTGCCGACACGCTGGGAGAAGTGATGAAACGCCGCTACGCCGGTCGCGGGCTAGCATCGGGTGATTACGACAACGATGGCGACACCGACTTTCTTTTGATCAATTGCGGGCAACCGCCCGTTCTGATCCGTAACGATGGCGGCAATCGGAATAATTGGATCGGCCTCAAGCTGATCGGAGTCAAGAGCAATCGTGATGCCATCGGCGCCACTGTCATCGTCAAAGCGCAGAAGCTGACGATTTGGCGCAGCGTCAACGGCGGAGGTAGTTACTGCTCCGGCCATGACATGCGACTGCTGGTTGGACTCGGCCAACGACAAAAAGTTGACGAGATCGAAATCCGCTGGCCCAGCGGCACGCGCGATCGTCTGCGCGCGCCACGCATCAACAGGTATGTGGAGGTGCGCGAGGGCGCGACGAATGCGGAGCAGAAAAGGTGATGGCTCACATGAGCCCCACTGACGAAGTCCGCTTTTTATCTGAGGAACGCACGGTGCGAGTTGGCAGTGTGACACGGTCCTCAGTACAATCCACCGTCAGGTTATGCAACAAACAGAGCAGATTCGATTGACCCAGATGAGTCATGGCGCAGGTTGAGCGTGTAAGTTGAGTCTTGCCGACCTGTCGCAGGTGCTGCGCCAGTTGACTCCATCGGATGATCCAAACATCTTAATCGGGCCGGCCACGTCCGATGATGTCGGCGTCTACCGTCTCAACGACGACATGGCGCTGGTGATGACGACCGATTTCTTCGCGCCTGTCGTGGATGATCCATACTGGTTCGGCGCCATTGCTGCGGCTAATTCATTGAGCGATGTGTACGCTAAAGGCGTTCAACCACTGGTCGCGCTCAATCTGGTTGCGTTTCCGAGCAAGCATCTGCCGCTGGATGTCCTAACGCAGATTCTCAGGGGCGGCGCTGACAAAGCCCGTGAAGCGGGCGTCGCCATCATCGGCGGACACAGCGTTGACGACGCCGAGCCAAAGTATGGACTGGCCGTTGTTGGTATCTGTCATCCCAGCGCGATCATTTCCAATGCCACGGCTCGTCCGGGCGATCGGTTAGTGCTGACCAAACCGCTCGGCCTCGGCATCATCACTACCGGCATCAAGCGCCAGCTCGTTGACCAATCAACAATCCATCAAGCGACGCAGTTGATGGCGACGTTGAATAAAGCCGCAGCTCATGCGATGGTCAACGTCGGTGTTCACGCTTCAACCGATGTGACCGGCTATGGATTGATCGGCCACCTGCGCGAGATGGTCAGCGCCAGCGGCGTCGGCGCAACTGTTCGCGCTGCTGCTGTGCCGGTGCTGCCGGCCACGTGGGAGCTGATCCCGCAGAAGGCGATACCGGGCGGCAGCCGTAACAATCACGCTTTTCTGTCAGCGTTTGTTCAATGGGACGACGGCGTGTCCGAGTCCATGCAACTGGTTCTGTGCGATGCCCAGACATCCGGCGGCCTGCTCATTGCAGTCGCTCCGGAGAAAGCAGACCAATTGGTTGAAAAGCTCGTTGCTGTTGGCGCGCCAGTGGCCGCGCTGATCGGTGAAATCACGGCTGGTCCGGCCGGCTACATCCATGTCATCCCGTGAACTGAGAATGGATCACAGGTGTTCCGCCTGTGATCCATGAACTGAGAATGTGGCACAGGCGTTCCCACCCGTGTTCCATGGACTGAGAATGTGACAATTGCTATAGGAGAGACCCTGCTCAGTTGCCTGTGGCCGATTCTCTAGGTGAGTTTGGCCAATCCACAACCCGCGTTCCGCAATTCGTAATCGGCATAGCTCGAGCAGATCACCGTCTTCTACGACCCCCTCATCAAACAATGCCGGTGCCGGCATCGCCCGGACTGGACTTTTCTCCCAGCGCGACGACGTGCAGCGGCGTGTAAACGGCGCCGGTTGGTTTCAGCTCGCTTTGCATCACCGTGATGTGGTCAACGAGGAACGGCGAGGCGGAAAACGCGAGATGCAGAAAAGCCTGCGTCAGGTCCTTGGGTTTTCGATACGGTCGAACACGCCCGATCGTCAAGTGTGGTTGAAAGCGGCGTTGCTCTTTGGGGAATCCCAGTGATTCTAGAGCCGACTCAACGGCTGCCTGCAGAGCCGGCAATTGGCCTGTTTCATCGTTGATGCCCAGCCAGAAGACGCGCGGATGTTTGGTGGTGGGGAACACGCCCTGACCATGCGGCGTTAGCCAGAACGGCGAATATGCTGTAGCCACATTGTTGACTTGCGCGATAATGTCCGGCAGTCGCTGTTGCTCAACATCGCCGAGGAATTTCAGTGTCAGGTGAATGTTTTGTGGGCGAACCCAACTGACGTGAGCTTTATGCATTTTGAACTGCTCTTGAATGGCTGCAATTGCTGCTTTCAGTTCGTCAGGTAATTCAATGCAAATGAATGTGCGAATCAAGGTCGCGTCGGTCATGGCTGTTACTTGGCAGCAGTTTGGGTCTCAGCTTGCTTGGACGGTTGCGCAAGAACTTTGGTGATCGGTTGACTGTATGCCGGCGGTTGGAATGGGATATTCAGGATGCGAGCAAGCGTAGGAGCAATATCGGTCATCTGGACAAATTCCAGCGAAGTACGTTGAATGCCGCGACCCCATAGGATCAAGCTGGCGTACATTTCAGGCCGTTCAGGCAGGAATCCGTGATTGCCGCGTTTCTTCTCTGGAGCCGGTTGAATCACCGGTTCTTTGAAGCTGTTGGTGATGGCGTAGAAGTTCGATGGTTCCAGAAAGAACGTGGCGCGTGGATTGGCGCCGAGTTGATCCAATTCGTCTCGTTGCAGAATCCGACGCAGCGGCGCTTCGGGGCCTTTGGTGTAAGGTTCAAACGCAGCCCAGACACGATTGGCCACCGATGCGTCGTTCGGATTTTTTAGATAGATGGCCGCCGACGCGCCACTGGGATGAACAGCGGCGTCCCAACTGATCACCTGGCCTTGCGCGTTGAGGCGAATCAGGCCGGCTTGAGCCAACACCGCGCCTGCATGAAACTCTTTGTCAATGCGCATGAATCCGTGATCGGAGACAATAGCGACGGTCGTGGAAGCTTCAATTCCGGCGCGGCGAATCGCCTCCAGGATACGACCGATAGCTGCGTCAGCCCGTTCCGTTGCTTCAAAGCCACGAGCTGAATAGGGACCGGCTTCATGCTGCGCCTGATCCAGGTCAATCAGATGAACCATCAAGAAATTCGGCTTGAATCGCTCGATCATGTACACAGCCGCATCCACTGTGAACTCGTCGTAGGGCGCATAGTCATTGGGGGTTCGATTGGAGGCGCGCAGGATGTCATCAATGAGACCGGGCGTCGAGCGATCTCGCATCGTCTGCGAAATGAGCTTGAACGGACCGGTTGCGTCCCACACTTCGGGAATGTGCCAATCAATCCCTTGAGCGCCAACGGTGACCGGCCAGATAGCGCAGGCCACGCTCAAGCCGGCTTTCTTGGCAGCCATCCACAGCGTCTCCGTCCGAATAAACGAGGCTTCCCAGAGCCAACGGCCTGTCGGCGGTTGAGTCGGTTCGTCAAAGACAGTGTTCGTCCAAACGCCGTGATCAGCCGGTCGAGCGCCGGTCACCAACGTGGTGTGAGACGGGAACGTGACAGTCGGATAAACGCCGATGACGCCTTCAGCGCATGCTCCCTCGCGGCACAACCGGCGCATATTGGGTAAGCGTAATCCTAAACGGTCGGGGCGATTGTAATAATCCGGCACCAGACCATCAATCGAAATCAAGATCAGATACGGTCGCTCTGAAACCGCTGTCTGAGCGGAGACAAGCCGGCTGGAATCCCAACCAGAAAAGAGAAGAATCAGCAGCATCCATGCCAATGCGACTTTCCATCGGTGCACGAGTAGAAGAATGTCGGCTCGCTTTTTCATAGGCTATCCCAAATGCTCCCGAATAGTGTTGGCCAGTTGATGGGCTAACGTGTGAACCAGGACTGGATCGTCGGCTTCGATCATGACGCGGGCTTTGTTCTCCGTGCCGGAATAACGCAGCAGCAACCGACCTCGTCCGTGCAACAGGTGCTCGATCTGCTGTTGTTCGGCGACAATGGCCGGGACCTGCTCAAACGGCGTCTTCGTTTTCACCGGCACGTTGACCAACAGTTGCGGATGCCGCGTGAAGCCACGCGAGAGTTGGTCTAGGTCGGAGCCGGTTTCCGACATGATGCGCAGCACTTCAATGGCTGTGATCAGTCCGTCGCCAGCCAAACTGATCTGCGGAAAAATAATGTGACCCGATTGTTCGCCGCCAAGCGACCCATTCAGTTCGAGCAATTTTTCCAGCACATATCGGTCGCCCACCGGCGTGCGGTAGAGCGTGATCTCGTGTTGACGCAATGCTTGCTCCAATCCCCAATTGCTCATCACGGTGCCAACGACAAGGTCGCCATTGAGCCGTCCCTGCTGTTTCATCTGAGTGGCAACGATGAAGAGAATATGATCGCCGTCAAAGATGCGTCCATCCGGTCCGACGAACAACGCGCGGTCGGCGTCGCCGTCGAAGGCGATGCCTAGATCACAGCCATGCTGGCGCACCTGCTCAGATAAGGCTTCAATGTGAATCGTGCCACAACCCTGGTTAATGTTGACACCGTTGGGTTCCACGCCCCACGCCTGAATCTCTGCCCCTAGCGCCTGAAGGACAGTCGGCGCAATCTCGTAAGCGGCTCCGTTAGCGCAATCCAAGCCGATCCGGAGTCCACTCAGATTTACCTGATGGCCGACCTGCTTAATCAAAAAATCCATGTAGTGGCGCCGTAGCTCTTCGCCATCCTCCAGCCAGACCGTCGCTGAAGGGGTCACGGGCGCAGCCTGGCGCACATCTGCCTCAATGGCTTGCTCCAACTGATCGTCCAGTTTGGCGCCGGTCGAAGCGAATATCTTGATTCCATTATCAGGGACGGGATTGTGCGAAGCTGAGATAACCACGCCGGCGTCGAATTGTTGCGAGCGCGTCAAGTAAGCGATGCCGGGCGTCGTCATAATGCCGGCGCTGATCACATCGGCTTCCATGTCGCGCAAGGCGCGCGTGACCAGCCCTTCGATCCAGCGGCCTGATTCCCGCGTGTCGCGCCCGGTAACTACGCGCGGGGGGCGTCCGAGTCGTTCTCTCAAATGGCTTGCCAACGAACGAGCGCAGGTGTAAATGGTCGGTGGGTCGAGCGGGTATGTGCCAGGCTCACCACGAATGCCGTCTGTGCCAAACAAGGATGCCATGCTGCCAGCGCCTCTCTTGCTTATCGAGCTGTGATCATCAGCTTCTCCGGTCGAACGGACAACACGCTAACCAGCTCGCGGTAGCGTTCGGATAATTCAACCTTCGGAGAAACTTCACGACCATCCTTTGAAAACGTCGTTGCATCGAGTTTCACAATCATATCCTGCGGCCCCATTTTGTCAAGCAAGCTCTTGGGTCCCTTCAACGTGACGGTCACACTGGTGGCAGAAATCGCAAGATTGCGTGGCAGCGAAGGCAGCGTGATCTGAGGAAATTGCTTTTCCGCGACCTGATCCGTGCGGATGGTGAGGTTGATCTGTGACGGCGTGAGTGTCACATGCGGTCCCGGCTGTTGCAAGGAGACAGTCAGCGAAGCGTCGGTTTGAACCGGTGGGAGTGTGATCGGTTGGGTCAATACGTGCTGCACCGGGTCAATCTCGGAGGCCGGACCGCTGATATTGACCTGAGACGGATTCATCTGATACTCGGCAATCGCCAGGTGAGCGGGTAATTGTTCCAGATCAAACACGGGCTTAACGGCAACAGACCGGCGCACGACCGATTCAACCAGCACAGGAATGTTCGGCGGATCAATCCTGAGCACTTCAGCCTCCGAGGGCAAGCGCACATGAGCTGCTCCCAGCCAAATCAAATGATTCATCGGCGACATTGCCGTCACGTCAATCACCACGCGAACGTTTGTTCGACTCAGATTGGTCACAACAGACAAAGGGCCACGCACACGGATGTCTACCACCTTGATGGGGACAGCGGTGACCATCGTATCGGAGCGGCGATTGATGATCTCTACAGTGACGTTCTCGATGGTGCGGTCGCGCTCGCCTTGTTGCGACAGTGTGAACCACATCAGCAGAGCAATGCCCAGAGAGACCAGCTTGAGTGATTTATTCTCGGTGAAAAACCGCTCGACGGCTTCTAGCAACACGGAGCGCCACTCGTCCAGTTTTTGTTGCCAACTCTGCTCTGCCATCACCTATTTTTCAGTGCCGGAGACACGTGAGCGAAATCCTAGCCCCTTCCACATCAGGGCGCGGTTTGTTAATGTGGTCAGGATTGGCTTTGGCATGGTGAGCGCGGACGTCTCAGCGGCCGCTTCACGCCGGTAGCGCCTTGGCGGCAACAACACCTCGTGCAAGGCGAGACGCAACTGCGCCGCGTCCAGGTGTCGCTTAATCTCGCCGTTCATTGCCAGTGACGTGATGCCGGTTTCTTCCGATACGACCAGCGCCACGGCATCCGTATCTTCGGTAATGCCAATGGCTGCTCGGTGACGTGTGCCCAGCTCTTTGGAAAGATAAGGATTGAGCGTCAACGGCAAGAAACAACTGGCTGCGGCGATACGGTCCTTGCGAATAATGACCGCGCCATCATGCAACGGCGCTCGCGTGTTGAAAATGGTCACCAGCAAATCGTAGGAGACGCGGGCATCCAGCCGCACGCCCGTATCCATGAAGTGTTCCAGTGAGACGTCCCGCTCAAAGACGATTAACGCTCCGATGCGCTGAGCCGACAGCGTGGTCGCCGCCAGGATGACCTCTTCAACCATGAATTCATCGCGCGACAATCGCACCTGACGAAAACCGAAGCGTTGAGGCACATATTTGCCAAATTGGATCAATGCTGAACGCAGCTCGCTCTGAAAGATCACAATGATGACGAACCCTAAGTAGAGCAGGGCATGTCGTAGCAGGAATTCAAGGCTTCGCAGCTCATATCGCACAGCAACGCTATGGATCAACCAAACGACCAGCACGCCATACACGATTTGAATTGCCCGCGTGCCCTTGATCGGTTTAAGCAGACCGTAAATGATCAGCGCCACAGCAGCCACGTCGAGCACATCTCGGTATGAAATTTGGGCAAATAACCGCGTGAAATTCATCACGTGCCTATTATGGCTTTGCTTAGGAGCAGAATCAAGCATTGAACCTTTGGTTGCAACGCGAAATCCACCCACAATTGAGGAAGCGGATCAAGGATGGAAGAGGAATAATTCACGGGACCTGGCTCACGGACGGCGAACCACGAACCGCGAACCCCGAACTACGAATTACGAACTACGAATCACGGATCACGAACCCCGGACCACAGATCACGGATCACAGATCACGGACCACGAACCACGGATCACAAATCACGAATCACGAACGACGGACCCTGGACCCCGACTCACGACACGAGCTTTTTATGAATTTCCAGCAAGCTAATGAAACCGACAAATTGTCCGGCATCGTCCAGCACGCCGGCACAACCGACCTGATTATCACGCAGCAGCGATTGCGCTGTGCCCAGTGGGGTGGATGGATGCAGTAGCATGTTGGCTGTTGTGGGCAGCATGACATCTTGAGCCGTCAGTGTTGACCACTGCTCCGGTGGAATCTGCCGCAATCGCTCCAGTAGGATCACGCCGATGAAACGCCGTTGTTGGCAGACAGGAAACGACGTCTGACGATGAACCGGCAGGATGTCATCCACGAGCTGTTGAATGGTCATTGCTGGTGGGATTATGGCTGATTGTTTCATTGCGTCGGCGACGCGCAAGTGGGCTGCCTGGTGAACTGCGTTGAGGTGGCGCAGCGTTGCATGAGCGGCGTCTTTCAAGAAGACGCCGACGAACATCGCCCATGCGCCGATGAACAAGTCGGCGCTCGTCTTCCAGGTGAGCATCCAGAAGACGCCAAGCGCGATCAGAAAATAGGCGATACCTCGCCCGGCCTGTGTGACCCATCGCGTCGCCGCAAAAAAGTCGCCATGCCGATGCCACAACCAGGCTCGCAACACGCGACCGCCATCTAAGGGGAAGCCCGGCAGCAAATTGAAGAGCGCCAGAATCAGATTGGTGAGAGCCAGATAGTTGGTCAGCAGGGCTGCCGAACGAGATGGCAGGACGTAAATGCTAAGCTGGTTTAGCACGAAAAACATCAAGCCGTGCAAAAAACTGGCCGCCGGACCGGCCACCGCAATCTTGAAATCTCCCAGCGGCGTATCAGCTTCGCGATCGAATCGCGCCAATCCGCCAAACAGGTGCAGAGTGATGTCATAAATTTTCAGTCCCTCAGCTCGCGCAAACAATGCGTGCCCCAGTTCATGACCTAGCACCGACAAAAACAGCAGCACCGTTGTCAACACACCCAAGCCCCAATGTTCGATCGTTGTTTGATAGGGAAGATGGTGTGGCAGGTAGTGAGCGGAAACGGCGTAGATATGCAATCCAAAAACGGGAAACCAACCATAGCTCAACTTGACCGGGATACCAAAAACTCGCGCGACGGTGATCGGTTTGAGTCGGATTGACATGCAGCAAAAGTAGCATATCCGTCCCGTCTAGATAAAGGTAGACATCTTGGGGTATAGTAGGGGCTTTAGTGTCGCCGAGTGATTCTATGGCTGGGCGACCATCTTTTCACAAATGTTTGCCTACCAGCGGCTGCATTGAAGCGGTTTGCTGGAGTCGCAATCCGGTGAGAGCGATGTTTTCGGAGACCACAACATGAAGAAGATCGGGTTTGTCAGTTTGGGCTGTCCGAAGAATTTAGTGGATAGCGAAGTGATGATGGGGCTGGTCAAAGAGCGGGGATATGAGCTGACGGCTGATGAACACGAAGCAGAGATCATCGTGGTGAATACCTGCGCGTTCATCAATCCGGCCAAGGAAGAATCAGTTGATACGATCTTAGAAATGGCTCAATTGAAACAGACCGGCCGATGTCGCAAGCTGATTGTGACAGGCTGCTTGGTTGAACGGTATCGTGATGTGTTGGTTCATGAGATGCCGGAAATTGATGCGGTGCTAGGGACGAACGAAGTTGAAGAGATTCTTCGCGCCTGTGAGGATCAAGCCAACCCAGCGCGAGCAGTTGGGCCGACGCCGTACTTGTACGATCACACGACCCCGCGCGTGCTCTCGACGCCGCGATATACCGCCTATATCAAAATTGCCGAAGGCTGCGATCACCGTTGCGACTTTTGTGTCATTCCTCGACTGCGCGGCCCGATGCGCAGTCGTCGGCCTGAATCGGTCGTTGAGGAAGCGCGCCGACTGGTCGAGCAAGGCGTGCGCGAAATTGTGCTTGTTGGGCAGGACACCACGCACTATGGCGAGGACCTGGGCCTGCGTCACGGACTCGCAGAGTTGCTCAAACGATTGGCGCGGGTTGACGGCCTGGCCTGGGTCCGATTCATGTACGGTTATCCTCACCACATCAGCGATGAGCTGCTCGATGTCGTCGCCAGTGAAGAGACGTTGTGCAAGTACTTTGACATTCCGTTTCAGCATGTCAGCCAGAGGATTTTGCATCGCATGCAACGCGGTGGTTCACGCGCTGCGCTGGAACACTTGGTCGAACGCATTCGCCGACGCATTCCTCATGCAGCGTTGCGTACCAGCTTTATTACAGGTTACCCCGGCGAGACCGAAGAGGAGTTTCAAGAATTGCTTGATCACGTTCGACAAATCCAATTTGATCACGTCGGCGTGTTCGTCTATTCCGATGAAGAGGGCACCGGCGCCTCTGAGCATCCCGATAAAGTGCCCCGACGAATCGCTCAGGCGCGACGCCGCATCTTGATGCAAGAACAGGCTCGCATCTCCAAGCAGAAAAATCGTCAGCTCGTCGGTCAGCGCCGACGTGTGTTATTGGAAGGGACCTCACCTGAATCTGAGTATCTGTTGCAAGGCCGGCTGGAATCGCAAGCGCCGGAGATTGACGGATGTGTGCTGATCAATGAGATGCCTGATGATTGCGCAGTTGAACCAGGCCAGTTTGTCACTGTGCAAATCACTCGCGCCTTTGCGCACGATCTCTTGGGGAGGATTGTGTGAGTTGATAGGCGCATGCAAGCGTGGTTTGTGATGAACCAACACAAGATGAGTACTGAGCGCCAGAGCGCCGGCCGCGCGGCTCATGTCGAAGAGGGGACAGAGGCGCACGCGGCTCGGTTTGCTGACGTCGTGGCGCGTTGGGTAGCGACCGGCGGCGGATTGGGGTATTCTCCAATTGCGCCGGGGACGGTCGGTTCGCTCGCCGGTGTGGCGTTGTTTTGGGCTGTCGGACGTTCTGTCACGCTCGGATGGATCACGGCAGTCGGCCTGAGCGCGCTCGGCGTATGGGCAGCCACGCGCATGAGTCAGAGGCTCGGGCAGCATGATCCGCCATGTGTTGTGATTGATGAAATCGTCGGCCAGTTTGTGACGTTGTGGTTGGCCTGGAGCCTTGAGCCACCAACGGCGCTGTGGCTCTTCGTGGCTATCGGGTGGGCGTTATTTCGCATGTTCGATATTGTCAAGCCGCCGCCGGTGCGTCAATTGGAACGATTGAAAATCGGCCTCGGCGTGATGGCTGATGACCTGATGGCCGGCATCTACGGCGCGATTGCGTTAGTCGGCCTTCAACGCTGGTTCCTTGGGTGAAGCGATCATGGAAAAGAAACCGTTTGTCGCTGCGATTCTGGCAGTCGGCTCGGAGCTGCTGACGCCATTCCGCACGGATACGAATTCGCTTTATTTAACCGAACAATTGAATAGCCTCGGCATTGACGTCAAGCTGAAGATGGTCGTTGGCGACGAGTTGGAGCGCATTGTCGAGTGTGTGCGTGTGGCCACACAATCGGCTGACCTTATCATCGCAACCGGCGGCCTCGGTCCGACCGAAGATGACCTGACACGCGAGGCGTTCGCTGCTGTGTTGGGGCGCAAGCTGATTCGGAGTGAAGAGCTGTTGCAAGGCCTGCGTGCACGATTCGCCAGATATGGTTTCAGGATGACGCCCAATAACGAACGGCAAGCGGACGTGATCGAGGGCGCAGAAATTTTGCCCAATGCGCGCGGCTCGGCTCCGGGCCAGTTTATTGAGGATGGCAATACCGTGATGGTTTTGTTGCCAGGACCGCCCGGCGAGATGATGACGATGTTCGAGCGCGAAGCCCTACCTCGCTTGCGCCAACGGTACCGGGGCTTTTTCATGGCTCGTCGCCAACTGCGCGTCGGCGGGCTGACTGAATCGGCAATGGATAACATGATCGCGCCGATTTACCGAGCATACAGCAATCCAACGACAACGGTTCTGTCGAGCTTGACCGGCTTGGAAGTGCATCTGACGGCGACCGGTTCAACGATGGAGGAAGCCCAGTCGTTGATCAACGAGTTATCCGCCAAGCTCGAAGAGAAGCTCGGCGCAAACGTCGTCTCCACCGATGGCGCGTCACTGGAGCAAGTCATTAAGCAGTTGTGTGTGGCGCGTGGTTACACGGTGGCGCTGGCCGAAAGCTGTACGGGCGGCCTGATTGCCAAACGATTGACCGACGTGCCAGGCAGTTCTGCCTACTTCATCGGCGGCGTAGTGGCCTATGCCAATCAGGTCAAGGTAGAGTGGCTCGATGTCCCTGCCACGCTGATTGAAACTCACGGAGCGGTCAGCGCACAAGTCGCCGAAGCAATGGCGCAAGGCGTCCAACACAAGATGGGCGCTACCATCGGACTGGCCGTGACGGGCATCGCCGGGCCTGAAGGCGGAACAGCAGAAAAGCCCGTCGGACTGGTCTACATCGGCCTTGCGCTGAAGGATCGGGTTGAGCATAAAGAGCTGCGCATCCCCGGCGACCGCGAGCGCGTCAGAGAATTGACGACAACATTTGCCCTGGATTGGCTTCGCCGCACGCTCATCGGTTGATCTCTCAACCGTTCGATCAGCTCTGGGTCGAACAACGCTGTCACGGTATATCTATCACCCAGGTGTTAGATAAACTCAAATGAGCTAACGCGCGCTTGCGACGGCGCAGGCACGATCCTGCGAGTGAGAATGTCGGACGGAGAAAGCGCCGCCGATGATGACCAGCACCAGCGTCGCAGTTTTCTCTTGGCAAGACCGTTCAACCTCGATTCAAACGCCGCACCACGGCTTCATTATGTGGATTGAAGATGTGAATCATTGCTTGGTGGTTCATATCCTTCAATCCCTTTCGCTTCTGAAACAACACCTCAGAAAAAGGGCACAGGCAGGAATGTCTGTGCCACATTCTCAAGGGATGAAATGGTCAGAATAGAAGCCTTATGTTACAATGCAGCCAAAATGATTATTACCAAACTGCAAGCGCAGTGCTTCCGCAATATCGTGCAGGATGAATTCGAGCCGTCCAGCCGGTTAAACATCCTGTATGGCTCCAATGCGCAAGGCAAAACCAATTGGTTGGAAGCGATTCATCTGTTAGCTACAACGACGTCGTTTCGCACGGCGCGGTTGAGCGAGACGCTGTTGCATAATCAACAGGAAGCCATTCTACGGGCGCAGGTCCGGCAACATGAGTTAGAAAAGCAGTTGGCCATACAGTTGACGCCGCGATCCAAAGCGTTATTCGTCAACGGCAAGCGTGAGCCGTCCAGCCGGTATTTGTCTCACCTGACCGTTTTCATCTGCTCGTTGGAGCAGATGAACGTCATTCGTGGCGAGCCGGAGCATCGTCGCCACTTTCTTGATCAGGGAGCGATGAGCGTGGACCCGACCTACGCGCATGTGCTGGGGACCTACAATCGAATCATCAAACAGAAAAATCATCTGCTCCGCCAAATCGCCCAAGGAAGCCGTTCATCGTCGCTGATTGAACAACTTCACGTTTGGAATCAGCAGCTCATTCAATACGGCACGAAAATACACCACGCCAGAACCGATTACACCCAAAAGCTACAACAAGCATTGCATGGTCACCTGTTCGGACAAGAACAGATCAATGTTCGATACAGATCATCGCTGGAAGGGCACGGTCAGTTGAACCAGTATGCTGGGTTGCTGAGCGAGCGCCTGAAGCTCAGATGGGATGCAGAGCTGGCCGTCGGCTATGCGCTGGTCGGGCCTCATCGTGACGATCTGGAAATCCGGTTTGATGGTCGCGATGTGCGTCGTTTTGCAAGCGCCGGGCAGCAGCGTAGCGCATTGTTAATACTTGATTTAGCTCGTATTTCCGTGTACAATGCCTTATCTCATGAATACCCGGTTTTCTTGGTGGATGATGTTGACGCAGAATTGGACCGACGGCGAATTGACGTGTTACTGGATTACCTCTCCGACAAGACGCAGACATTCCTCACAACCTCCAAAAGGGAGATCGCCACGAGCTACTTTGGTCGCGCCGACGTGTTTCGGGTTGAGGATGGGCGGATAATCGTCGAGTCGAACGCCTAGCCAGTGAGCAAGCGGTCGAAAGAATGAAGAGAAGGGAAGCAAAATCGTATGAGCCAACCGCACGAGTTTTTGAAGCCTGAATCTACCAATCAAGATGTTCAGCCGGCAGCAGCAGCGTCGGGTGGCGTGGTACTCGTTGCTTCGCAAACAGGCGAAGCTGTCGCTGCAAGCGCTGAACAACACACCGCTGACACACAGAGTATGCCGGAGCCGCAAGAAGCTCAGCCCGACTCAGGCGGCGACTACACAGCCCGTTCGATCACGATGCTGGAAGGGCGCGAGGCAGTGCGCAAGCGTCCACACATGTACATCGGTCCGACCAATGAAGTTGGACTGCATCATTTGGTTCACGAAGTTGTGGACAATAGCATTGACGAAGCGTTGATCGGATATTGTGATCGAATTGATGTAACCATTCACGTGGATAATTCCATCACCATCGAAGACAACGGGCGTGGCATCCCTGTGGATCAACATCCGACCGACCCCAAGGGACGCTCAGCCGCTGAAGTGGTGATGACGGAATTGCATGCCGGCGGCAAATTCGATGCTAATGCCTACAAAGTATCGGGCGGCGTTCATGGCGTGGGGGTCAGTGTGGTGAACTTTCTCTCCGAGTGGTTGCGGCTGGAAATCCGGCGTGATGGCTACGTCTACGAGCAGGAATATGAGCGCGGCGTGCCGACCGGACCGTTACGACAGACCGGCGTGGCCAAGAAGCGAGGAACGCGCATCAGTTTCAAGCCCGATCCGGAGATTTTCCGCGAGACGACAGAATTCAGTTTTGAAATGCTGGCGCAGCGCCTGCGTGAAAAAGCCTTCTTGAATCGTGGGGTGCTCATCACGTTAGTGGATGAACGCACGACGCCGGAACGGCGAAGCGAATTCCAGTATGAAGGCGGTATCGCTGAATTTGTCCGTCATCTGAACAAAAACAAAAATGTGCTGCACAAAGATGTATTCTACTTCCAAGCGCAAAAGGATGACCTGACGGTGGAAGTGGCGCTGCAATACAATGACTCCTATTCGGAGACGCTCTTTTCGTTCGCCAACAACATCAACACAGTGGATGGCGGCACGCATTTGACAGGATTTCGCACAGCACTGACGCGCACGCTGAATCAGTACGCTCAATCGTCTGGGCTGATGAAGAATGTCAAAGAGAATCTGACCGGCGACGATGTCCGCGAGGGACTGGTCGCCGTGCTCAGTGTCAAGATTCCTCAGCCGCAGTTCAAGGGGAATGAAAAACGTGAGCTGCTTAACCCGATTTCCGGCACTGTTCAGTCATTCGTTTCAGAACAGTTGAGTATCTGGTTTGAGCGCAATCCGGCCACGGCCAAGCGAATTTTGAACAAAGCCATTGAAGCCGCCCGCGCGCGCGAAGCCGCCCGCAAGGCGCGCGATTTGACACGTCGCAAAAGCGCGCTCGATATGAGCAGCGGGTTGCCGGGCAAGCTGGCCGACTGTCAGGAAAAAGACCCAGCCTTATGCGAGCTGTTTGTGGTGGAAGGGGACAGCGCCGGCGGATCAGCCAAGTCCGGTCGCGACCGCCGCTTTCAGGCGATCCTGCCGCTCAAAGGCAAAATCCTCAATGTGGAGAAAGCTCGCTATGACAAGATGCTCAGTCACACGGAGATTCGCGCGCTGATCACGGCGCTGGGAACTGGCATCGGCAAGGATGATTTCGATAGCAGCAAATTGCGCTATCACCGCATCATTCTTACCACTGATGCCGACGTTGATGGCAGTCACATTCGCACCTTGCTGTTGACGTTCTTCTATCGCCAGATGCCTGAATTGATCGAGCGAGGTCACTTGTACATCGCTCAGCCGCCGTTGTTCAAAGTTAAGAGAGGAAAGACGGAAAAATACGTGAGCGACGAGAAGCAGATGATGCGTTACTTGATGGGGAAGGCGGCTGACGAGATTGAGCTGATTGTGGCTCGAACCGGCCGTGTGATCCGTGATCGCGAGCTGGCGCGGTTGCTGGAGAAATTGGTGGAGTTCGATACCTACCGAGGTAAGCTCGAACGGCGGTTGCAGGACCCTCGACTGGTTGATCTGATCCTGGACGCGCTGGTTGGCGAGGGAGGCTTGCTACGGCCCGGCATGTCTCTTCACCAACTGTTTGAAAATAGCGAGACGCTCTGTCAACTCGAGCAACAGTTGGTTGAAGCCGGCTATCGTACGGACCTGTTTCAAGACGAAGAACACGGCCTCTACGGGCTTGAGGTCGGCACCAGCCTGAACGACACGTGCCGGATTGATTGGGACCTGGCCACGCACGTCGAATTTCAGAAAGCAGTCGGGTTCTATCGTGAACTGCATGAGCTTATGAGACCCCCTTATCTGCTCAGGCACGACGGTACGGAGTCATCCGTTGAATCGCGCAACGAACTACTCGGTCGCGTGTTGGCGATTGCGAAAAAAGACCTGACAATTCAACGTTACAAAGGTTTGGGCGAGATGAATCCTGAGCAATTGTGGGAAACGACGATGGACCCGGAGCGTCGCACGCTGCTGCAGGTGCGCATTGAAGACGCCGTCGAGACAGATGAAATCTTCACCATCCTCATGGGGGATGCCGTTGAGCCGCGCCGTGAGTTCATCGAGCAGCACGCCTTGGATGTGAGGAACCTCGATATTTGATCTGGAGGGCGCAGAGCTTGGGCGTTTCGGCAAAGCAGCACGCCTTGGATGTGAGGAACCTCGATATTTGAGCCCCACACGTAACCAGCTACTTCGATAGATCAGCCGCGCCGGAGACGAACGTCTCTGGCGCGCAAATCCTTTTGACATTGCCAGCAAGCTTCGTTATCGTCTGCCCTCCAAATTTACTGCTCGGGGAGGTGGAAGATCAGTCATGAGCAATCTCTTTCGAACCAAGTCGGTTGATATGATATTGGCTCAAAGCGAAGCTGGCGAACGGCATTTGAAGAAGGCGCTCGGCGCGTGGGACCTCACGGCGCTGGGCGTCGGCGCGATCATCGGCGCCGGTATTTTTGCTCTGACCGGAACGGCTGCGGCAGGCGATGCGCTGCGACCGGGCGCTGGGCCAGGCCTCATTGTGTCATTCATTATCACCGGCATCACCTGTGGCCTCTGCGCACTCTGCTATGCTGAGTTTGCCTCGCTCATTCCCATATCTGGCAGCGCCTATACGTATGCCTATGCGACACTCGGCGAATTGATCGCGTGGATCATCGGGTGGGATTTGATCCTCGAATATGCTGTTGGCAATATCGGCGTGGCGATTAGTTGGTCTGGATACTTCATGGAGCTGCTGCGTGGCTTTGGTCTAGATGCCTCTGGGTGGCGATGGCTCACGACCAGTTACAACATAGGACTCCAGAATCCTGAGATCGTCAGCCAAGCGCCTCACCTGTTTGGTATTCCCATCATCTTCAATCTGCCGGCATTTTTGGTGGTGATGTTGATCACCGTGTTGCTCGTCATCGGCATTAAAGAGAGCGCCCGTTTCAATGCCGTCATGGTTGTTCTCAAGCTGGTCATCCTGCTGTTTTTCATTGTCGTCGGCGCGATGTACGTCAAACCGGATAACTGGACGCCGTTTGCGCCCAATGGTTGGTCCGGCATCATGACCGGCGCGGCGCTCGTCTTTTTCGCTTATATCGGATTTGATGCGATCTCAACCACAGCCGAGGAAGCGCGAAATCCGCAGCGCGATTTGCCGCTTGGCATGATGGCATCGCTGGCGATTTGTACGTTGCTGTACGTTGCCACGGCCGCCGTGCTGACGGGGCTCATCCCTTACACGGAATTGAACGTGCCCGAACCATTGACCAAGGCGCTGAATCATTTGGATCTGGATTGGGCCGCAGGCATAGTTGCATTTGGCGCCGTTGTTGCAACCACAGCCGTGCTGTTGGTCTTTCAACTCGGGCAGCCGCGCATTTTCTTCTCGATGTCCCGCGATGGGCTGCTGCCGCAGAAATTCGCTGAGGTGCACCCGCGCTATCAAACGCCGTACATGCCCACAATTTTGACGGGCGTGTTCGTCGCGGTGTTAGCCGGCGTTGCCGACATCGCAGCGGCAGCCGACTTGACGAACATCGGCACGCTGTTCGCCTTCGTATTGGTGTGCGCTGGTGTGATTGTGTTGCGCTACAAAGACCCTGATCGTCCTCGCCCGTTTCGTTGTCCTGGGGTTCCATTTGTGCCATTGCTGGGAATCATCAGTTGTCTCTACTTGATGATCAGTTTGCCATGGGCAACGTGGGTTCGGTTTGGTGTGTGGATGGGCATCGGCCTGGCGATCTATTTCCTCTACGGCTATCGGCGCAGCCGGCTGCGTGAATCCAATGGCAGTTGAGCTGTGTTGATCCAACGCTGACCGGTTTGGGCTCTGGTCGGGTTTGCGGCCTGTCTACTTGGTCCAATCGTGGCCGATATGGACGTCCACATGCACGGGGACGGCGCTGATGAATTCTTGAGCGGCAGCAACCATGCGGTCATAAACCAGCTCAGCGACTTCTTGCGCGACCGTTTGGTCAACTTCGATCACCAGTTCGTCGTGAACTGAATTGACGATGTGAGCGTCAAACGGCTTCAGCGCGTCATACACAACCCGCATGGCCCGTTTGAGCATGTCAGCTTGACAGCCCTGAATCGGTGCATTTTTGCCGAGGCGTTGAACGGTGGCCACCTGCTCGCGGTCGCGCGGGTCGAAGCGAAAGTTCCATAATCGCCCTCGCGGCGTTCGACTGTGGCCGACGGCGACGGCTGTATCTGCCGCCGCTCGCAGCCACTGGGCGACGCCGCGATAAATCTCAAAGTAGCGATTCATCAGTCGCTCCGCTTCGATCACTGATGTTTGTATCTGGGCAGCCAATCCTGCCGCGCCCATGCCGTACATGAGCCCATAGTTAATCACCTTGGCAGTGGCTCGTTGCTCTTTGGTGACTTGATCAAGCGGCACGTTAAACATGAGACTGGCCGTCGCGCGGTGCAGGTCTACGTCCTGATGAAACGCCTCCAGCAGTTTCGGATCACGGGAAAGCTCGGCCAGAATACATAACTCGATTTGCGAATAATCAGCGACGATCAACCGCCGGCCTGGCGGCGCGCTGAAGCATGCTCGCACATCGGGTATGTTAGGAATTTGCTGAAGATTGGGATCGCTGCAGGCGAAACGCCCTGTCGGCGTGCCGATTTGACGAAAATCGGCATGAATGCGGCCGGTCACCGGATGAATATGTTCGGCCAACCGTCCATACGTGCTGAGGAATTTCTGCGCATGGCGATACTCAATGAGTTGAGCAATAACTGCATGCTCGGCGATATGGGATTCCAATTCCCATTCACGCGTGCTATGAATGGAAATCCCCAGATGGGCTAGTGCTTCTTGAACCTGCTGGGCGCTGCTCAGGTTGATGTCGGCCTCGCCAAACAAGTCTATTTGCGAGCCGGTTGCAGCGAGTGTTTGTTTGATCTCGGTCTCCAGTTGGCGGCATTTTTTCTCATAGCGGTTGACCAAGCGTTGCCATTGCTGAGCGTCCAGATGCATGCCGGCTAGCTCCATGGCGGCCGTTGGCAGCACGCAATCGAATTCCAGTTTGGCAACGTCAACGAGTTGCAGCGATTTGATCTTTTCAATCAACGCCTGTCGTAGTGGCAGCAGCACGGCAACATCTTCAGCCGCATAGTTGAGCATCGCTGGTGTCAACTGGCCCGACCAGTCGCTGGCGCGCAGTGACTTGTCTAGCTGACGATTCAAGTAGTGCGAGGCAAGTTCGGCCAAGCTGTGCCGTTGAGTCGTGTCGCCCGCGCCAATGAGTTGAGCGGCCAGCATTGTGTCGAACAGGCCGTTCAGTTCAATGCCGAAGTGATGCCGGAGCATCTTGGCATCGAATTTGGCGTTATGGAGGATTTTCGTGGGGCGTTCGGCTTCAAGCAGCAGTTTGACCGGCGCCAACGCATCGGCGGGTAACTGAAAGAGGTCAATGAGGCACACACGCTCAGGCGTCGCCAACTGCAGCAGTCTGACCCGCGCCCGGAAGGGGTCTAGCTCGGTCGTCTCGGTATCAACCGCGATCGCCCGTTGATTGGCCAGATGCTGGACCACTTCAGCGACGGCCGCAGGCGTGCTGAGCAGTTGATACGCCATGATCAGCCCGTGTGCCACTCAAGCTTTCCTGTCGGCTTTTGGCTTAGCCAATCGGGGTCTTTGGCCTCGCGGCCCAGACCAGCGCCGCAGACCAAAAGCCTAACGGAGGGCTAGCTCTTTTTCGACGTGATAGCATAAAACGCCGCCAGCTCTCGTTCCACCTTACTGCTTCCACATTTGGGACACTTCACCTTCTTGGTGTCGTGTTCTGCGATCGTCATCGTCAAAGAAAATTTCTTATGGCACTTGGTGCAACGATATTCATAAACTGGCATAGGTGTTTGTCCTCCATACAGTGAATTAAAATGATAATTTTGACGGGTTAATGATAGCAGATTTCATCGTTTTGGGGATACGTTGACAGGCCAGAAGGGCTGTGGTTTGATATGACGCATGCAGCAACCGGACGATTACGAAAAGGTCATGGCCCGCGCGATGAAACTGTTGTCAGTGAAATCGCGCACGGTGGCTGAATTGCGCGAGAAATTATTAGCCCGGGCTGTCAGTGAGCAGGTTGTTGACCAAGTGATTGCGCAACTGAAAGCATGGCGGTATCTGGATGACGAGCAATTTGCTGCCGATTATAGTGCCTCGCGTTTGCATGAGCGACCGCTTGGCCGCCGCCGATTACGCTGGGAGTTAGCCCATAGGAAAGTTCCCCAGCCGATTATTGAGGCCGCCGTCAGTGACGCCTACCAACAATCGAGTGAAGAAGAATTGATTGACCGTGCCATTGCTAAGCGCCTTCGCGTGCGAGGCCGCCCGCGTGACCGTCAAGAAGCCAAAAGCCTATTCGATTATCTCATACGACTGGGTTTTGCGCCCGAACTTGTCCGTCGTAAGGTTGAGGCAGTCTGCCAGACGCCGCTCGATCAAGATTAAGTCCGTCTGCCCGCTGAGTGCTCAACATGCTCAGCAGGGCATGGTCACTCATGAGGTTGACCATGCGCCATTAAAACTGCACAGCCGGAACCTGTTTAGCATCTTCTGTGGCCTTGAAGTAGTCTTGCTCGCGCTTGAAGCCGAATAAATTGGCCACTAGCACAGTTGGGAACCGAGAGGTTGAAACGTTATACTCTTCGACGATTTGATTGTAGACCCGGCGCTCTTGCGCGATGCGGTTTTCTGCTCCAGCCAGTTCATCCATCAGCCGGTTGAAGCTCTCGCTCGATCTCAATTGAGGGTACTGTTCGACAAGCGAGAGAACTTGTACGCTCAGTTGCCGGTCGGCCTGCACTTTTTCGGCGGGCGTTGCCGTCGGGCTGAGCAGCTTGGATCGTGCATCAGCCAGCCGGGTGAAGATTTCGCTTTCCTGTTTAGTAATGCCTTTGACGGTGGCGACCAAGTTTGGGATCAGGTCGGCACGCCGCTGCATTACATTTTCCACTTGTGACCATTGTTTGCGCACTCGTTCACGTTTGCTAACTAGGTTGTTGTAGCTCGCGCAGCTCCCCATGGCGAGCACAGCGATGGCTATAGCAGCGATGATCCAGGCAGTGCGCCGGCGCGATTGTTGCTGGGCCAGCTCCTGTTGTTGGCGATAGTACTCCTGACGGTATGGATCGCGTTGCTTTTCCGGTGCTTGATCGAATAGATCACTCATGGCGTTCCTCCATCGTTTCCTGGGCGTTGTGTGTTAATTTTCCCCTCACCATGTCGGCTCTATTATTACATGATTTGGTCATCATGCAAGGGGAACTTGCCTACCGGATGATTGGCGAGGCAGTGCTGTCAAGCCGCGCCAACGTCTGGATACCAGACGGTTGGCTGGCCAGTGCCGTCAAGCTGCACCAGCATCTGGAGCGCAGCGGGATGGCCCGCTCACCTACCAGATGAGTGCCTGAGTCGGGCCCATCGCGGCCAAATCGAAATGCCACTTGCTAACCTGAGGGTCATGAGGTAGTATTAATGCGTAATTTCTCCCCCAACAAGCTAATTGAGGGTAGAAAATAATCAGGAGGCAGTTCTGTGAACAGACGCAGTTTGAGATCATCGTATTCGGATTACTCGACTCGGAGTGCGGATTACGCCAACCGTCGAGACTTTGATCAAACGCTCGTCCGCAGTGAGCGGGACCGACGCGACCGCGAGGAGCGCAGTAGCTCACAACGCGGGCGCAGCGGCGGCAAACGTGTACCGCCCGAGCAGACTCATGCGGAGAATTACTATTACCGCAAACAAATGGAAGCCAAGACACCCATGGCGATTGTCTTGCAAGACGGGGAGACGATTCTCGGTAACATTGAGTGGTACGACAAGGCGTGCTTGAAGATTCATCGCAACGGCGAGCCGAATCTGCTCGTGTTCAAACACAGCATCAAATATCTCTACAAGCAAGAGAAGAAAGTTGAAGCCGCTGCTGAAGAAGATTATGCCGAAGTAGATGAAGAGACAGAGGCAGCAGAGACAGAGGAATACGAGGATGACGTTGAGCAAGATGACAGCAGCGATGAAGAGCAAGATGACGATGAGTCATAATCGTCGCCCTCGCTGACACTCAGCTCGATGACGACCGGAGAGCGGCTCTAGCGGAATCGTTGTTGTGAGTCGCATGTGCTGTCGGTCAGGCCTGACTCGATAGCGACCGGATGGCGACGATTCATCTCAAACCTTATTGGTTTGTTGATTGAGCGCCGAGGCTGACTGAACCAAGCAACAATCAGACAGATTCGTTTCTGGACAAACGAGCGATAATGAGTTTACTCTCTGTTGAAGTTTGGCGTCTTCAACTGAGCGGCCCCCAGAGCGGCCTTGGCAGCCGCCCACACGAGCGTAGGCCGAGGCTCACCGTCTAAGCTGGCGTTTGGCCTTTTGAACTGTGCGTGCTGCAGGAGCGGCGGTAGACGCCGCAAGCGGGTAGTGAGACCCGCAACGTCTGGGAGCCGTCATCCCCTAGAGCGATTTTCAATTGCACTTAGCCGGGAGGCCTGCACCTTGCGGGCTGAGGCACGCTGGGCGTGTGTTCCCAGGGTAAGCTCGTTCGCAAACTGATCTAATGCATCGCGCCGTGAAGGGTCTCCACCGTTCCCTCACCAGCCCGTTCAAGGTGGCCAATCACAGCGCACAAACGCTTGGCCCTGGTGCGTCTGCAACGCGCCACGATTGTTTGACCTGCTGTTCCAGACGTTGCACGTCTGGCGACCTGCTGTTTGCGCCTGCGGCGCACGCTGAGCTTGGACGTTTTCTCTCCCAGACGTTGCACCTCTGGCTACCTTCGCATGCGCCGCTGGCGCGGCTTAACAGAAACGAGCGTAGCACTTGGACGTAATACCAATGCGCACAGAAACCGAACAGTGTTGCCTGGGGCGTTCTTGCTGGTGCGCTCCTTTGCGCCTCCCACACATGGCTTTTTTCCAGACTAGCTGGTAGAGCATCCTCCTCGGTGGCCTTTGTGGCCTCGGTGGCTTCATTTTCATCGTCGTGAGATGGGAAAGGTTGATGAATTGCAGATAGTTCTTCCAAGTTTGAGAATTTTCTTGACGTAAAAAAGACGTAAAATGAAAAACGTCAAAACATCTCCAGGAGGAAAGTCCAATGAGAAAACTCTCTGTCGCGTATGTCAAGGTAGGGTTCCTTTTGACATTCTTTTTGTCGGGCGCTGTTTTTCCTCAAGCGAACTACTAAAATACCAAGCTGGCAAGGGAGGCTGTATGAACATGAACATCCGATTCTCTCTCGTGATCGCATTGCTTTTTTGGCAACAACTGGCGCCCGTGAGTGGTGTATGGCCCTGCTCTATTGGTTTGAAACAGGAGAACCAGGAGAAGGCAACGCAAGCACAGGCATCTTCGGAGAACAAAGGCACACAAGCCGGTCAAGTTGACCACGAAGCGGCCATACAAGCTATTGAACGTGAGATTGCTCAAGCTTTGAACTCACTCAACCAGCTTGTTGATGTGACAAAGGCGTTGGATGATCCCATAACCCGGATTCGAAGTTATGCATCCATTGCCGAAGTGATATGGGACTTTGACCAATCTTACGCCCGCAAGCTTTTCCGCATGGCTGTTGAGCAAACGACATCGCTGGCCAGTCCAAAACCGAGTGAAGAGAGCCGCTCCTGCGCCCGGGCGTACACAGTGGAACAAGTCAGGCACGAAGTCATTACCAAAATCTCCAGATTGGATTTACGCTTAGCCGAGGAGTTGGTCAAAAGCGTTGCCTCGAACCAGGAACCACCAAAAGAGAGAAAAGAAACGCCGGCTGAGCCACCTTCGTCAGATGCGTTGCTCGCACACGCCATTTCCCTACTTGATCAAGACCCCCAAAAGGCTGCCGAGCTGGCGGCCTCCACATTACGCGAGGGTTTGAATTCACCGTTCATCATGTTCATGGCCTACGTAAGAAAGAAGGATGGCGCACTGGCCGATGCGCTCTTCGAGCAAGCCCTCTCCGCTACTTTAAGGCATCCCCCTCAATGTCTTCACGAACTCGTGAGACTGGGTAGTTACACGCATCCAGAGATACCGTTTACGGCGCGCTATAACTATGGCACTGAGCCGGTCAAGGCAATGCACGTCACCGCATACCTGAACGTACTGGTGAGCGTGATTGCGTGGAATGTCCAAAGAATACTCAGCCCGGCCCCGACAAAACCCTCCGCGCCTGATTGGCTTTGTGGGCCTTGGGATTTCTTTTACACCCTCAAGGCGATTCAACCTTACGTGATGCAGTACAGTCCAGACAACGGCCCATTAGTTGAGGCGCTCATCGGCCAACTTTCACATATCTTGTCCACAAAGGAGCAACAGGATGTCCAGCAGATGCTCACTCGCCAGTCAGCTAATCCAGAACAACGAGTCGAAGACCTGCTCCAACAAGCCGAAAAAACACTCAACCCTGAAGACCGCGACAGCCTGCTTTTCCACGCCGCCTGTGAAGCAGTCAAGGCCAATCAGTTTGATAAGGCCTGGGAGATTCTGGCTAAACTGGCAAATCTGAAGTTGAAAGCCGAAGCGTCCGACTATGTCAATTATTTGAGCGTGCAACACGCGATCAAAACCAACGACCTGGAAACAGCCCGCCGGAGCGCACTCGCGCTGACCAATCCTGAACGTTTGATCCTGGGCTTGATTGCAATTGCTCGACATCTGGGTCAGCAAAAGCAGAAAGATGCGGCGTTGGCCACGCTCAGCGAAGCCCTTATTAGAGCTAAGCAATTACCTGGCGCACCAGGAAAAGCGCGTTCGTTACTGCTCATTTCGGATACGCTCGCCTTGTTGGAGACCGACCGCGCTTTTGAAGCCTTCACTCAAGCAGCGACGGCGATGAACGAATCAAGTGGTAACATCGAGTGTCCCAGCGAAGCAAATTTCCAAATCAACACCAAGCGGTTCGGCATGGGTCACGTCATCGCGCCAGACAATCTGATTTCAATGCTGGAGCAATTGGCCTACAGACTGACTAAAGCGGATGTTCATCGCACAACATTTGCTGTAGCCTCGTTGCAAAAGCCGCCGCTGCGGCTAGTCACCCAGATTGCTGTGGCTCGCGGCCAACTTGAGCAAGCCAGGGAGAGAAAAGCCAAGCTTCAGCTTCCAGGTTCAAAGACGCCGGACCAAAATAAGCATTAGCGGTCAAAGCTTCGCCCGCGACCATCACCAGCGTGAACCAAATCGCAGGGCTAGCTACCTCGCCAATATTGTCACAGGCTGAAAATTTTTCTTGATAGCAAAATAGTAGTGTCCACCTCGTATAAATTTTCCTGGGAATCGTCCATGTGCTACAGCATGCCACGAAAAATCAGAATGAGGTAGCGCAAGTTGGCAACTTAGGCCGCAACTATTTTCAAAGGAACCGCCCCTACGCGATGGCTCGCCACGAAGCATGAAAATAGAGCACAGGCGGGAACGCCCGTGCCACATGCTCAAATGCGGTCAACGGTGACAATCTCCTTCCTCTGAGAAAAACACCGAAGCCCAGGTGATAATCTATTGACTCTCTCACATTGGTCTCGGCGGCTCTGTCCATTCATTCGACAAACGTCAGCCAGTCGCCAGGGGCTTCTTTTTGGCCTGACGTGATGGCGAAGAATTCTTCCTGCAAGCGTTTGGTGATGGGGCCGCGTTGACCTTTGCCAATGATAATTTTGTCAATACTGCGAATGGGGGTGATTTCCGCCGCCGTGCCGGTGAAAAAGACTTCGTCGGCGATGTAAAGCATTTCGCGGGGAATTTCTTGTTTGACGACTTCAATGCCAAGCATTCGGCAAATGTCTACGACGGTATCGCGGGTAATGCCGGGCAAAATGGAAGCAGCAATGGGCGGCGTGTAAACAGTGCCGTTCATCACCATGAAGAGGTTTTCTCCGCTGCCTTCACTGATATTGCCGCGCGCATCCAGCGCGATCCCTTCGGCGTAACCGTTGATGATCGCTTCCATCTTGATCAACTGCGAATTCATGTAATTGGCAGAGACTTTCGCCATTGGCGGCATTGTGTTGGAAGAGATGCGCGTCCACGTGGAGACGCAAACATCTACGCCTTGTTCCAGCGCTTCGGGTCCGAGGTACTTGCCCCATTCCCAGCAGATGATGTAAGTCTCAATGGGGTTTGGCAAAGGATTGACACCGAACGTGCCATAGCCGCGAAAGACAATGGGGCGAAGGTAGCAGGCGCGGACCTTGTTGACACGAACCACATCCACACAGGCCTGGCACAACTCTTCGAGGGTGTAGGGCGGCGTGCTGCGATAGATGAGACATGAGTGCAAAAGTCGCGTGATGTGCTCGCGCAGGCGGAAAATGGCCGGGCCCCTAGCCGTTTCGTAGCAGCGGATGCCCTCGAACATCGCTGATGCATAATGCACGACGTGCGACATCACGTGAATCGTCGCTTGATCCCAATCAATGAACCGCCCATTGTGCCAGATTTTCTCTGTTGTTTTTTGCGTCATGTATCCCTCCGCGGATGGGCAGGGCGGTCACCGATCATGAAACTGTACAAGCCGGTCGGCGATCAGTGACCGACCGCCCACTCTTATTATTCTTCTGAGACTTCTTCGAATCCCATTGAGATGGCATCGTCCACGACGGTGTGGCGGACATCACGCATTAACTCTTCCTGTTCCTCCGGGCGCATGCGGTCAACGCCGACGGCTGCCTTATCAGGTGGTAACTCAATGTCACGATAGATGCGCATGCCCGAACCGGCCGGAATCAGGCGTCCGACGATGACATTCTCTTTGAGGCCGCGCAGGTAGTCCACACGACCACTGACAGCAGCTTCAGTGAGCACACGGGTGGTCTCCTGGAAGCTGGCTGCGCTGATGAAACTATCGGTTGAGAGACTGGCTTTGGTGATGCCCAGCAGGAGCGGCTCACCTTGAGCCGGACGCCCGCCACTGGCGATCACCCGTTCATTCTCATCGTGGTATTGGAAGCGATCAACTTGCTCTTCTAGCAAGAAATCGGTATCGCCTACATCTTTGATCTTGACCCATCGCAGCATCTGACGAACGATGACTTCGATGTGCTTATCATGAATCTGCACGCCTTGTTGCCGGTAGACTTCCTGCGTTTCGTTGACCAAGTATTTCTGCACTTCCTCGACGCCAAGAATGGCCAGGATGTCATGCGGATTGCGCGGGCCATCAATCAATGGGTCGCCGGCTTTGACTTCATCGCCGTCATTGACGTTGAGGTGCACGCCACGAGGGATGTTGTATTCCCGGACCTCACCGTCGTAGCCATGGATTTGGACCTTTTGCATGCCGCGCGTAATACCAGCTAACTTGACCCTGCCGGAAATCTCTGTCATGACCGCTGGGTCGCGTGGTTTGCGGGCCTCAAACAGTTCCACCACGCGCGGCAGGCCGCCGACGATGTCCTTGGCTTTGGCCATTTGACGCGGGATTTTACAGATGACGTCGCCGGGGACAACGCGCACGTTCTCCTGTTCTTGAAGGTGAATGTTTTGCCAGCCCTCTTTTCCTTCTTCGCGGCGTCGGCGGCGGAACTCATCGAAGTCATTGACCATGACGATGGCGCGGACCGGCAAGTGCTGTGTCTTAATCGTCTTGCCATGCTCGTCGTGGATTTCGATGCGTGGCTGCAACTTTTCATCGAGCGACTCAATGACAAACCGGTACGCCAAGCCAGTGGCTTTGTCAATTTCTTCTTTCATTGTGACGCCTTCGATCAGGTCCTTGAAATGGACAGTGCCCGCCACATCCGAGAGAATGGAGAAGGTGTACGGGTCCCACTCAACCAACTTCTGATCAGGTTCAACGATGTCACCTTCATTCACTTTCAAGATAGCGCCGTAGATGACCGGGTAACGTTCGATTTCGCGTCCGCGCGCGTCCACAATGACGATGCTGCCATTGCGGTTCATGGCCACGATTTCGCCTTTGCGGTTGCGAATGGTGTACAAGTCATCATATCGGACTGTGCCGCCCCGTCGTGTCTCGTGCGACGATTGTTCTTTAATCGAGCCGGCCATGCCGCCAATGTGGAACGTGCGCATGGTCAACTGCGTGCCTGGCTCGCCGATGGATTGCGCTGCCAGAATACCGATTGCTTCCCCGATTTCGACCATGCGGCCGGTCGCGAGGTTACGGCCGTAGCAGGCCACACACACGCCACGACGCGCCTCACAAGTGAGCACCGAGCGAATCTTGACGCGCTCAATGCCGCCAGCATTCTGAATTTCATTGGCCAGGTCTTCGGTGATTTCCTGATTCGCTTCGACAATGACGCGCCCGTCAATCGGGTCTACCACGTCTTCCAGCGCAACGCGTCCGATGATGCGGTCGCGCAGCGATTCAATGATCTCACCGCCTTGGGTGATCGCTTCGGCCCAGATGCCGCGCACGGTTCCGCAGTCTTCCATGGTCACAATCACGTCTTGCGCCACATCCACCAGGCGGCGTGTCAAATATCCTGAATCGGCTGTCTTCAGGGCTGTGTCAGCCAGACCTTTGCGGGCGCCGTGCGTTGAGATGAAGTACTGCAACACATTCAGCCCTTCGCGGAAGTTGGCGCGGATCGGCGTCTCAATGATTTCGCCTGATGGTTTATTCATCAAGCCGCGCATGCCAGCCAGTTGGCGAATTTGCTGCTTGGAGCCACGCGCGCCGGAATCAGCCATCAGGATCAATGGATTCGGCTCGCCTGTTTCTTCTTCTCTGGCAGCCATTGCTTTGAACATTTCGTTGGCCACTTTTTCGGCCACAGCCGACCAGATTTCGATCACCTTGTTGTATCGCTCGCCGCTGGTCACCACGCCGTCTTTGACCTGTTCGTCAACCGCTAACACTTCTTTCTCAGCTTGCTCGACCAGTTTGGCTTTGGTAGCTGGAATGACCAAGTCTTCAATGCCAATGGAAATGCCCGCTTTTGTAGCGTAGAGGAATCCTAGCTCCTTGAGGCTATCCAGCATCTCGATGGTTTGCGAATGGCCCAGGCGCAAGAAGCAATAGCGCACTAACGACTGCAAGCCTGCTTTCCGCATCACGCCGTTGATATAGGGCATCTCCGCCGGCAGGTGACTGTTGAAGATGACACGCCCGACCGTCGTATCGAGCACGCGCCCTTCCACGTCATAAACCGGCGCATTGACGATGTCCTGATCCTTGTGCTGCTGTTCCATGTCAATGAGTTTTCCGTCGTAGCGCAACTTGATCGGCGTTTGCAATTCGACGTAACCAGCATCGAGCGCCAGCATCACATCATCCATCGAAGCGAACCGCATCCCCTCGCCTTTAGCGCCGGGCTTGCGTTTGGTTAGGTAATAGCAGCCGAGCACGATGTCCTGCGTGGGGACGGCAATGGGCTGGCCGCTGGCCGGCGAGAGGATGTTGTTTGAGGCCAGCATCAGCACGGACGCTTCAACCTGCGCTTCCGGACTCAACGGAACGTGAACGGCCATCTGATCGCCGTCAAAGTCGGCGTTGAAGGCTGTGCAAACGAGCGGGTGAATCTTGATGGCTTTGCCATCCACCAGGATCGGCTCAAACGCTTGAATACCCAGCCGATGGAGCGTCGGCGCACGATTGAGCAGGATCGGATGTTCGCGCACCACTTCGTCCAGAATGTCCCACACGACCGGGTCTTGTCGCTCGACGGCTTCTTTGGCTTGCTTGACCGTCTGCACATGGTCTTTCTGCTGGAGCTGGTAATAAATGAATGGCTTGAACAGCTCCAGAGCCATTTGCTTGGGCAATCCACACTGATGCAATTTCAATTCCGGCCCCACCACAATGACCGAGCGCCCGGAGTAATCCACCCGTTTGCCGAGCAGGTTCTGACGGAATCGTCCTTGCTTGCCTTTGAGTGAGTCAGCCAACGATTTCAAGGGGCGACTATTGGCGCCTTTAATCACGCGCCCGCGCCGGCCATTATCAAACAACGCGTCCACCGCTTCCTGTAGCATGCGTTTTTCGTTGCGAATGATCACTTCCGGCGCGTGCAGTTCCAACAGCTTGGCCAAGCGGTTATTGCGATTGATGACGCGCCGATATAGATCATTCAGGTCCGATGTGGCAAACCGTCCACCATCTAGTGGCACCAGCGGACGCAGCTCAGGCGGAATCACCGGTATGACTTCCAGGATCATCCATTCCGGGCGATTGCCTGACCGGCGAAATGCTTCGACCACTTTGAGTCGTTTGGCATATTTCAGGCGTTTCTGTTGCGATGGATCACTCTTCATTTTCTCGCGCAACTCAGTGGCCAGCTCTTCCAGATCAATCTGCGTCAAGAGTTGCCGAATGGCCTCGGCGCCCATGCGCGCGACGTGCGGGCCAATTTTGTTGGGGAACTCCTGGGCCAGCCGCCGGTACTGCTCTTCGTTGAGCAGCTCTTTGTATTTGACGGGCAGTCCGATCTTGGCGATCTCCTCATCCGGCATGACGACGATGTATGACTCGAAATAGAGGACCTTCTCCAGGTCTCGCAGGGGGATGTCGAGCAATTGTCCGATGCGCGAAGGGAGGCTCTTGAAGAACCAGACATGTGAGCAGGGACTGGCCAGCTTGATGTGCCCCATCCGCTCACGACGCACTTTGCTCAGCGTCACCTCTACACCACACTTGTCACAGATGACGCCCCGATGCTTGGTGCGTTTGTATTTACCACATAAGCATTCGTAATCGTTAATCGGTCCGAAGATGCGCGCGCAGAACAAGCCATCACGTTCAGGCTTAAACGTGCGGTAGTTGATCGTCTCCGGTTTGGTCACTTCGCCATGTGACCAGGAGAGAATTTTTTCCGGCGAAGCCAATCCAACACGAATCGCTTCAAACTCGATCGTTGGTGACTGTTTATCAAAAAATCGTCGAAACATCGTTCCTCCATTAAGCCTTTGCCCGTGACCTTTGCCTCAGACGGTGAAGCGAGGCAGCAGGTCTCAATCACAGGTCAGCAGTGCCCGGATCAATCGGCGGCCAATGCTTCTTCTCGATTGGCGGCTTCAAACTCCTCGTCGCGCTTGATCAGTTCGACATCAAGGCACAACCCTTGAAGCTCGCGCACCAGCACACTGAACGATTCCGGCACGCCCGGTTGAAAATCAATGTTCCCATTGACGATGCCTTCGTAAATGCGCGACCGGCCGGCCACGTCATCCGATTTGGCCGTGAGCAACTCTTGCAACGTATAAGCTGCGCCATACGCTTCCAACGCCCAGACCTCCATCTCGCCGAATCGCTGGCCACCAAACTGCGCTTTACCGCCCAGTGGCTGTTGGGTAATCAGCGAGTAAGGGCCAATGGAGCGAGCGTGAATCTTGTCATCCACAAGGTGTGACAGCTTCATCATGTAGATGTAGCCGACCGTCACTTTCTCCTGAAATGGCTCGCCCGTCATGCCATCGTAGAGCGTGACTTTGCCCGAAGGAGGCAATCCTGCCTCCAGCAGTTTCTCGCGGATCGCCTCCTCAGTGGCGCCGTCAAACACCGGCGAAGAAAATCGTAAGCCCAGCGCGTGGCCAGCCCATCCCAGGTGTGTTTCCAGCAATTGCCCCACGTTCATCCGCGAAGGCACGCCAAGCGGATTCAGGACGATTTCGACCGGTGTCCCATCCTCCAAGTACGGCATGTCTTCAATCGGCAGGATACGCGCGATCACACCTTTGTTGCCGTGCCGTCCGGCCATCTTGTCGCCGACCGACATCTTGCGCTTCATGGCGATGTACACCTTCACCATCTTGATCACGCCGGCAGGCAGTTCGTCGCCGCGCCGCAATTTTTCAATGCGCTCTTTGTAGAAGTGTTCCAGCACGAGCACCTGACGGTGCGTGCGCGCCTCCATCTCTTTGATCTGAGCAGCGACGTCAACCTTGGGATTCGCTACTTGAATCTTGCGCAGCGCGTGAAATTCCATCTCATTGAGAATGTCGCGCGTCAGCTTCTCGCCTTTCTCAAGCACCTTGCGCCGATTATGAAACAGATCGGCGGCCAGCCGCTGGCCTTCCAGCAGTTCGCGGATTCGCTTGTCGCGTTCCTCTTCCAGAATGCGGATTTCGTCTTGCAGGTTGCGCCGCAGCTTATCTTCCTCAGCTTGCTCAATGGCTAGCGACCGCGCATCTTTGGTGACGCCGCGACGGGTGAAGACTTTCACGTCAATCACGGTGCCTTCGATCCCCGGCGGGCACTTGAGACTGGCATCGCGCACGTCGCCCGCTTTCTCTCCGAAAATAGCCCGCAGGAGTTTTTCTTCGGGCGTCAGTTGCGTTTCGCCTTTGGGTGTGACCTTGCCGACCAGAATTGAGCCGGGCCGGACGTAAGCGCCGATGCGAATGATCCCGCTTTCATCCAGGTCGCGCAACATATATTCGCTGACGTTGGGAATATCCCGCGTGATGTCTTCCGGTCCCAGCTTGGTATCGCGCGCTTCAACTTCGAGCTCTTCGATATGGACTGACGTGTATGCATCTTCGCGGACGAGTTTCTCGGAGATCAGGATCGCGTCCTCAAAGTTATAACCGCGCCAGGGCATAAACGCGACCAACACGTTCCGACCCAGCGCCAACTCCCCCTGATCTGTGCACGGCCCGTCGGCAATCACCTGACCCTTTTTGACCCGTTGCCCAACGTGAACAATCGGTTTTTGGTTGATGCAGGTATTTTGATTGGACCGCTTGAACTTGATCAATTGGTAAATATCTGCTGTAACTTCGCGCGATAAGGCGCCGCCCCGCGTTTCCTGATCGGCGCGGATGATGATCCGCTCGGAATCCACCTTGTCTACCACGCCATCGCGTCGGGCCACGACAACAGCGCCCGAATCGCGCGCGACGACATCTTCCATCCCCGTGCCCACAATTGGCGCTTCCGGCCTGAGCAAGGGAACCGATTGGCGCTGCATGTTCGACCCCATCAGAGCGCGGTTCGCGTCGTCATGTTCGAGGAAGGGAATCAGTGAGGCCGCAACCGAGACCAGTTGCTTAGGCGAAATGTCTATGTATTGCACCTCTTCGCGCGAGGCGGTGGCAAATTCACCAGCTTTGCGCACGGGCACGCGGCTTGGCACGATGTAATTGTTCTCATCAAGTTCAATATTCGCCTGACCAATGATCGCGTGAGCTTCTTCCCACGCTGTCAGGTAAAACGGATACGGTTCGTATTCAGCCGGCTGCAACCCGTCGTGTTTCAACCGGCGATTGACTTTCTCGACCTTGTGCTGGGGAAGATGTTCATGGAGCTTGAACGGGCTATCACCGGGACTGGTGATGCGCACGTAATCAATCACACGACCATCTTCCACCTTGCGGTAGGGCGCTTGAATGAAGCCAAATTCATCAATGCGCGCATAGCAGGCCAATGAGGAAATGAGCCCGATGTTAGGCCCTTCCGGCGTCTCAATCGGACAGATGCGACCGTAGTGCGTTGGGTGCACATCTCGTACCTCGAAGCCAGCGCGCTCGCGCGATAGACCGCCCGGCCCAAGCGCTGAGAGCCGGCGTTTGTGCGTGATCTCTGACAGCGGGTTCGTTTGATCCATGAATTGACTCAGTTGGCTTGAGCCAAAGAACTCTTTGAGCGCCGCGATGACCGGTTTGGCATTGACCAAATCGCGGGGCATGGCCGTCTGCAACTCCGCATGAACCGACATCTTCTCCTTGATCGCGCGCTCCATACGAACCAGACCAATACGGAATTGGTTTTCGAGCAATTCGCCTACGGCACGCACGCGCCGATTGCCCAAATGATCGCGGTCGTCAATCTCGCCGATACCGCGATGGAGCTTGAGCAAGTACCTAACCACGTCGAAGAAATCGCTCGGCGAAAGCGTCAGATCGTCAATCCGATGGTGTTGGTCATAGCCGATCTTGATATTGAATTTGAGTCGTCCTACTTTCGAGAAGTCAAACTTGCGCGGATCGAAGAACATTGACTCAAACAGACGCCAGGCCGATAGCACCGTCGGCGGGTCGCCCGGTCGCATCTTGCGGTAAATCTCAACGAGCGCCTCCGCTGGCGATTTGGCGCTATCTTTTTTCAGCGTTGTGCTCAATACATGTCCAACTTCGTCGCGGTCGGGGATAAACACCTCAAATTCGCGGATGTTGTTGACAATCAGCGAAGAGACCGCTTGCGGTGTGGCAGGCGTATTGGCCTCGGCTCTGATTTCGCCGTCCGGATCAACCAAATCGGAAATGAACATCGCGCCTTCCAGGTCGCCGATGTTCAATTCAATCTCTTTGACGTCTGCCTTGAGAATCTCACGATACGCATGCGTGCTGATCTTCCGTCCGGCTTTAACGATCACCTCGCCCGTCTTCGGATTGACGATGTCCGTAGGCGTTTTCACGTCGGCGAACTTGGGCGTCGCCGATGCAGGGTTCTCTTTCCTATCCAGTTGCCAGAAAAGTTTGCCGTCACGAATACGAATGCGTTCGGTTTTGTAAAACAGGCGGAGAATCTCTTCATCCGAGTATCGAGCCGTCAGGATCGTCGTCTTGAGCAATTCGTCGTTGTCAATAGAGCGCAGGTCAACCTTGACAGGCAACCCTAGCGCGCGCAAGAAGACGCTGCCCAGAATCTTGCGTTTCTTGTCAATTCGCACATAGAGGATATTCTTGGCGTCATATTCAAACTCCACCCACGCGCCACGATTGGGGATGATTTTGCCCAGATAGCCGTGAGTGGACGGCTTCTCGAAGTAGATGCCCGGACTGCGGTGCAACTGCGAAACGATCACCCGCTCGGTGCCATTGACAATGAATGTGCCGTTTTCCGTCATCAGCGGAACGTCACCAAAGTAAACTTCTTCTTCCTTGATGTCGCGCACCGACCGGCGGCCGCTGGCTTCATCCACGTCGAACACCGTCAGGCGGAATTTGACTTTCATGGGAACGGCATACGTCATGCCCCGTTCCTGGCATTCGAGCACATCGTACTTGAGCTTGAGGCCCACCGGCTCGCTACAATTCGGGCACAGATGAAGCACGTTCTTGTTCGTCGCGCCGCAAGCGAGGCACAGCACATGATCAGACATCAACGGGTTCAGTCGTATAGTCGCCTTGCACTTCCTACATGTGGATCGAAGGTGCTCCAATCCTTCCAACTGACCGCATTTGCATTGCCAGATGCCCATTGAGTAGCTGACAAAATCCAGTTGGGCGCTGTTGCGGTAATCACTGATTGGGAAAACCGATTGGAAGACCGCTTGCAAACCCTCGTTGGGCTTGCGTTCTTCGGGCAGCAGGTCCATCTGCATGAGTTGATTGTACGATTGACGTTGAATCTCAATCAGATTAGGAATGCCGATAGCCGTCCGAATGCGAGAAAAGTCCAATCGTTGATGTCCGTTGTTTGCTTGGTGTGGCATAACTAGTTCCCTCTAACAGCTTGGCGGCAATCGCCGTCAAACACAAAATGACTCAACCGACACGCCGGCTGCCTCGCTCCCGATGAGCGCCTTGCCTGCTGTGTCGTTGAGTGAATAACGAAGCTGTTCGTAACGTTGCGTGTCGGATCAACCGGTTCGCTATCAACCACCAGCCTTCAGCGTGGTTGAAAAAGCCCGCTCGTTGCTGATGGCTTACTTGATTTCGACAGTAGCTCCTGCCTCAGTCAACTTCTTCTTGATTTCTTCGGCCTCTTCCTTACTAGCGCCTTCCTTAATGGGCTTTGGTAGGCTCTCTACCAAATCCTTGGCTTCCTTCAAACCGAGGTTCGTGATTTCGCGCACCACTTTAATGACGCCAATCTTCTTAGCAGCATCAATGGCCGAAAGAATGACATCGAATTCTGTCTTCTCTTCAGCCGCCGGGGCTGCCCCCGCCGCCGCGCCACCCATGCCCGGCATCATCATCGGCATGGCGGCCGCTTGTGCCGAGACACCAAATTTTTCCTCCATCATCTTGACCAGCTCAGACGCTTCCAACAGCGTCAAGTTGGCAATTTGATCAACAATCGGTTGAAGTTTTTCACTGCTCATGATCTTTGTTTCTCCTCGTTAGTTTCAATCCTCGCCCAAGCAATCCGCCGGGCACTACACAAGATTTCTGCTCCGAAAAAGGCATCAGACACAGATTAGCTGATGAACAGATTATCCAATCCGTGAATTTGTTAATCGGCGCTCGCTTTTCATTGTTTCTGAGCGTCGTCACCAACGACATGGACAACTCCGCCGGTTATTCCTGTAGTCAGCCTTCGGCCTGAGCCTTTTGATCTCGAATCTGCGCTAACACAACCACCAGGTTGCGAATGACACCCTGCATGACATTGACCAGTCGTTGTGGCTGCGCGTTGATCAAGCCCATGATCTGGCTCATCAACTGCGGCTTGGTCGGCAGATTGGCAATCGCTTCGATCTGGTCAAGCGCAATGGCTCGTCCTTCGATCACCGCCCCTTTGAAGCGAAACGTCGGATTCTCTTTAGCAAATTCCGTTAACAGCTTGGCCAGCGTCGCCGGGTCATCGGGGGTCAGCGCCACCGCTGTCATGCCTTTGAATTGCTCATTCAACTGCGCTACGGGCGTGCCTTCCGCCGCTTTCTGCGCCAACCGGTTCTTAACGACGTGATACTTGATGCCCGCCTGAGCCGCGCGTAACTTGCCACGCAATTCCCAGTCTTTGGCCACTGACAACCCCTCAAACCCAACAACAAACACATGTGGCACACGACGAAATTCACTGGCTAGCAAATCAATCTGTGCCTGTTTTTCTGCTCGCGTCTTCATCTTTCCCACTCCTGACTAGGCCGTCAAGGCGTTCTCATCCAGTTTGATGCCTGGTCCCATCGTGGAACAGCAGTAGGCGCTTTTGATGTAGCGGCCTTTGGCCGTTGACGGCTTGGCTTTGATCACCGCCTCAAACACGGCGCGGGCGTTCTCGACCAGCTTTTGTGTGTCAAATGAAACCTTGCCAATGGGCACATGAATGCCGCCGGTCTTGTCCACGCGAAACTCCACTTTACCCGCTTTTCCTTCCTTGACGGCATTGGCCACATCCATAGTGACAGTCCCCGTCTTGGGGTTCGGCATCAAGCCGCGCGGTCCCAGCACTCGTCCCAGTGGACCGACCAATTTCATCATATCCGGTGTAGCAATCAACACGTCGAACTCCAGAAAACCGCCTTGGATTTTCTCCACCAAGTCTTCGGCGCCGACCACGTCCGCGCCTGCTGCCTCGGCTTCTTTCAACTTTTCCCCCGAAGCAATAACGCCAACGCGCACGGTTTTGCCCAAGCCATGCGGCAACAGCACGGTCCCACGGACTAATTGATCGGCCTTGCGCGGGTCCACGTTTAGTTGCATGGTCACTTCCACCGTTTCGTCAAACTTGGCATAAGCGACCTGCTTCAACAAAGCCATGGCCTCTTCGACACTATATGCTTTGCGCGAATCAACTTTGGCCGCCGCAGCGGCATATTTCTTTCCGCTCATCACAACTCTCCGGTTTGATTGTTTGTAGTCAGGCGATTGACCGCCATGCCGGACGCATCCACCAATCGATGCTCCTACAAACTACGTGTTAATCAACAATCTCCAAACCCAAGCTGCGAGCTGTCCCGGCGATGATACGCGTCGCCGCTTCCAACGAGTTGGTATTCAAGTCAGGCAGCTTGATCTTGGCAATCTCCTCAAGCTGTTTGTGAGAAATTTTCCCCACCTTATCACGATTGGGTCGAGCGGAGCCTTTTTCCAGGCCAATCGCTCGCTTGATTAAATCCGCCGCCGGCGGAGTTTTCGTGACAAACGTAAATGACCGGTCCGCATAGATGGTGATCACCACCGGCACGGTGATGTCGCCCTGCTTGGCTGTTTTTGCGTTAAACTGCTTGCAAAACTCCATGATGTTGACCCCGTGTTGGCCCAGTGCTGGCCCAACCGGCGGGGCCGGATTGGCTTTGCCTGCTGTAATCTGTAGTTTCACCTGTGCGACCACTTTCTTTGCCATATTCCCTCTCGACGACCGACGCCGATGATATTCCATCCGCTGGCTGCCTGTAACGCCATTGAATCGGCGAGCGCCACCTCCTGCCTATGTCTCCTCGGTGAACGTTTCTCGCTCCACTTGCAAAAAGCTCAATTCGACCGGGGTGGTTCGCCCAAAGATCGTCACCATCACTTTGAGCGTGCTTTTGTCCATATTGACCTCGTCCACTTTGCCCTTGAAGCCGGTAAATGGCCCGTCAATGATTTTGACCATTTCTCCGGCCAGGTAAGTGTGCTTAGGCTTTGGTTTCTCAGCCGTGAGCTTGGCATGGGATGTGATCTCTTCCACTTCTTCGTCAGTCAATGGCGTCGGATGCTGTCCCCCTACAAACCCGGTGACCTTCGGTGTATTTCTGACCGTGTGCCACGCTTTCTCGGAAATCTCGCCGAAGTCATCGGTCTTCATCTTCACCAACACATATCCGGGAAAGATCATCTTGTCCGATTCTACCCGCTTGCCACTCTTGAGTTCGACGACTTTCTCTGTCGGGACTAAGACCTCGGTAATCTCATCCTCCATGCCTAAGGCGCGGATGCGGTTTTGCAGGCTCTCGCACACCTTGTGCTCGTGCCCAGAGTATGTATGAATGATGAACCAGCGTTCTTCTGCCATGCTACTTTGACAAGAAATCAATCAAGGCCCTGACCAGATAGGAAAGCACCTCATTGGTGGCCCACAGAAAATAACCGAAGAAGATGACTACCAACACTGTCACAATCGTTGTTTGGTAGACTTCTTCGCGCGTTGGCCACGTGACCCGTTTCAGCTCCGCTTTCACATCACGGTAAAACTGGCCAATTGCCTGAACTTTCCTGGCGACGATATTAGTTGATGACCCCTTCGGGCTCTCTTCCGTCGCCGTTATTACTTTTGCCATATTTGCCTTCGTTTCTTTCAAGATCATCACTGGCAGGGGTATCAGGATTCGAACCCGACCTTGCGGTTTTGGAGACC